>NZ_MCUF01000069.1:0-212 GCF_002873615.1 Shewanella sp. 10N.286.51.B7 | reverse complement strand
CTGATTTTGAATTAATAACTTGAGGCTCGGTTAAAGATGCATTCATTGAAAGGCTTCGCTCGTTATCGGCACATTTTAGATAACAATCAGTGTAAGCATTGAGCAGCAATGAGGAACCGTATTCACCAAAATCATTATTTGATATAGCTACCAATAAAAGAATACAATTCGTTTTAAAAGATAATGATGATTAGTTTAAGATAATTAATTTA
>NZ_MCUF01000068.1:0-35856 GCF_002873615.1 Shewanella sp. 10N.286.51.B7 | reverse complement strand
CCTATTATATTTTAATCACTTACGACTACTTTACTTCATTTTAATCTTCAACAATATAAATAATATAAAAGTTGTGAAACATATCGTTGATACCTGCTTTAACTCAGTCAAGTTCACTAAGCAGCATTATCTGTCGATATACTTGAATACAAAGTCAAATCATTGACGATTGGGTGACTTAGTTTCTTAGATAATGAATCAGCACTCAGATTAGTACACGATAAAAGTGTATAAAGTACGCAATGTAGTTAGCCATAAATCATTAAACAGCCAAAATCCACGCCACGGTATCGTGGAGTCAACAATATCCCTAGTAAACTAAGAAAATGATCAGAAATAGTTATTATATCTGTGCCATCTAACTGAAATAAATAAGTAATACTTTTAAGTACTATATAGATCATGCCTTCAAAAGCTTCAGATCCTTGCTAGCTGTCACCCATGCTTACGCCACGCCCGTTTCAAAATTGTTAACTAACAGCCAGTTATGTTACAGGGTTAACTATAAGTAATTTTTTTGTCTACTTATTACCCCTAAAATAGATTCTTTAACTGCCAATCATGTCATCGCTCACATTTCATTAAGTTGTATATTGGAAATTTCATTAATTAATATTGTAATACAAATCAACTTAATCCTAGATAGAGTTAGTGATGTCATTACATAGACTAGTTTTATTGATTTGCGTTGTATTGTTAATGTGTTCAAATGCTGATGCTGCTTCACTAGACTTCCGTCAGGAATATAAAAGCTCTACTGATCAGCATGCTAGCCGTGTAAAAATGGGGCATACTTTTGATGGTCGTTTCTCAGTCGGCTTAGAGCTAAAATTCAAAGGGGCTGAAGGTAAGTTCATGGAAGACTTACAATCAAATGGCTCTGAATTAGACCTAGGCTATCGCATAAAACTCAATGACCAATGGACACTCATTACGGGAATGCCAATTGAGTTTGGCTCATCAGGAGCCACCTACAAGCCCCAACTTCGCTTAACTTACAAATCAGACGCCATTGACGGTTTATCTCTAAGTGGACGCTATCGCTTAGATGTAAAGCCAGGGGAAGACATTAAACACCTACGCCATCGCTATACGGTGAATATAGGTTATAAAGTTGAAAACTGGACCTTTGGATTTGAGGGGAATTACTACTATGCCGATAACTCAGAATACTTGTTATATAACGATAGCAGAACAAATTATGAGAATAATTTAACTGCCCACTATAAAATCGGAAATTGGTCCCCCTGGGTAGAGTTTGGCGATGTTTCGGTCTCAGATGATTCAAGCCAAAGAGAACTAAGAAGCCGTATCGGAATTCGTTACAGCTTTTAACTATCAAACAAACCACACGAATAAATCATACAAATAAAAGCTAAGCCAGCTTTAAAAGATGATGTATTGTTCAGAGAATAATCCTTCTCTGAACACAGCTTTAGCTTTAAACAGCAAAATTAACCTACCTAAAGCATACCCTTGGCAATATAACTAATACGGCTTTTTAAACACTAACGTGAACCTATCAGTATTACCTTTTACCGATTTTCTAGCCACTTCATAGCGAAGTTCATCATCTGGTCGATAAAACATATTGGATGATTTTTCCAATACAAAACCTGCAGCTTGTACTTCTAAAATAACATCAATAGGATCTTCACGGCGACGCATTTCAACGGTTTCAGGCATCATATGTCTACGAGTATGATCGACAATGACATAAATACCGCCAGGTTTTAACGCTTCAAAAGTCGCTTTATTTAATTTCGTTTTGTCTTCTATATTTAAATTATGATACTCACGGATATTGAGCATCATATCTGCGTCTGACATACCAAAATCAATATTCCCCAAGTTGAATCTTCTCTCTTCTGAGTTCCAATCAAGTTCAATAGGTAGCTTTTTGGTTTTACTCATCGCGTCTATCGAGAGCAGATCATCCATTTCATCTAGCCACTCTTTTTTAAACGCAATATGAAGCTCACCTTTTTCTTTAAGTATTGGAGCCAGAATTTTACTATACCAACCACCTCCAGGGACAAATTCAATCACTTTCATATCAGGCTTTAAACCAAAAAAATCAAGTGCTATTTCGGGAGTGCGGTTTGCATCCCTCAACTTATCCGCATCAGTTCTGTGCTCCATTTTCATCACCTCAATCACTTCTTGTTGAAAAGGCGTAATTGCAGCAGAAGCAGTAAAAGTTAAAAACATTGAAGCTGATATCATTGAGGCAAGTATTGTCGTTTTCATATTTCATCCCTAAAAATAACTTAAAACAGTAAGCTTTATTTAGCTTAAATTTGCAGCTACTAATATAAGTAATTTTAGGATAGATAGTACGAAGAAAATGTATTTAGATATGTCAGAGGAAATTAGTTAATTGCCCCTATAATACGCAGGTTTAAAAGGTTAACAGCCACTAGTGTTAGTCGTGTAAGTAGGCTCAGTTGCATTAGGTAAGACTAGATAAAAGCTAAAACAAGTGTCACTAAAAGCATATCCACGCGGAACGATTATTGACACAATTCCAAATAAATCAAAAATGCCCCAATCTTCTGTAACAGGAGTATTTAAATCAGCGATAGTGATGGTGTCAAAAGCCCCTTCAACAATCTTTTCGATGTTATCCTTTGATGGTGTTATGTAACCAAATGAGGTCGTTACTGTTTGACCATCTAAATCAACTAGGCCCGAATTAAGGCCTTCTTGCCCTTGAATAGCAGATTTTGAATAAACCAACGTATTGGCAGATTTTAAACTCCCTTCAATCCCTGCTAAATTTGCGATAACAGCATCGGTTTTAATATTCAAAAATTTTGGTGCAGCAACAACCGCAATGATGGCTAGAATGATAATAACCACCACCAATTCAATCAGTGTGAACCCTTTGCTATTGTTATTTTTTATCACTTTGGTCACTTTCAGTAAAATTTATCGTTACTTACTTATGGCTGTAAAATCGCTAACTTTCAAGAAACGAGCATATTTTTGCGACTGACTTTCTATTAGTTACCAATTTATAGTTACTAATTGATAGTTACCAGTTACTCGTTGCTAACTCTCTATTCAAATAGAAAAACTAAGTACATATTAATAATATTAAGCGAACACCATTCGCCACCACATACCCGGCAGGCTTGTAAAACCAGTGGTGTAATGTGCTAACTCGCCATCTTTAAACACCATGACTGTCGGCGTCACTTGTACTGACCACTCTCTCGCTAAAAAGCTTTGTTTGTCATTAATGGTACTGAGCGTATAGCCTTTATCATCTAGGAAGTGTGCCAAGCGCTCGTCACTACCTGAGCTCATTGCTACTGATACCACAGGATAATAGTTACTCAATATATCCACTGAAGGTGAGACAAAGTTGCATACTGGGCACCATGTCCCCCAAAAATAAACTAAAACTGGCGCCTCTTGGCTCATGGCCATCACATCAACCAAGTTGCCATCCAAGTCCAAGGCGCTTATATGTGGCAAATCTTGCGTGGGAATATCCTTGCCGCGCCACAAATCAACTGCGGTAGAAACAACTAAAAACAACAGCAACATTATGCCTAATTGTTTAATCCCGCTTAATCCTTTTTGAATCCATGTTTTTTTATCTAAATCAGCCATGTTCTATTCATTCCAATGTGTTAACTGATGATGGTTCACTTCACTGATAAGACCGAGCATCATCTACATTGTATTCAGTTCAACACATTAAAAATGACTAATTACCTGATGCTCGCTCAATCGCCGCCAAGACCTGCTCTGTTGTTAAAATCACTGGCAACTTGATCCCATCGGGTGCGTTAGGGCCATAAACCACATTAAATGGCACCCCAAAACGACCATGGCTTTGCAAGTAATCTGTTATCGGTTGCGATGCAGTGGTCCAGTCGCCTTCAACTAACATGATATTGTCTTGCTTAAGTGTTGAATATACGGGGTCTTGTAATATCACTCCAACCTTATTGGCTTTACAGGTAATACACCAATCCGCGGTCACATCAACAAACACTGTCTTGCCTTGCGCTACAGTCGCAGCGATTTCTGTTTGCTCAAGAGGAGTCCAGACTAAGTCAGTCGGTAGCGGGTTTGACCAATCATCTGACGTTGCAAACGCACTAATGGCAGCAATAATGATGACCATACTAAAACTGGCAATTACGGCAGGAAGTCCATATTGCTTCGCCATCAAACCAAAGAAAGTAAGTACTAACACTGCAGCAATGACCCATAAAGCAGCCACAGTAATAAAACTTGATAATAAGCTAATCAACCACAAACTGGTGATCAGTAATAATACCGAGAAGAACACTTTAACAATGTTCATCCAACGACCCGGTTTAGGGAAGTAACGCGCCACTTGCGGAAATGCAGCAACCAATATCCAAGGCAGTGCCATACCAATAGCTAATGCGGTAAATATCACAATGAGACTGAGCACATCAGCGCCTAATGCAAATGCAACAGCTGTACCTAAAAACGGTGCACTACAAGGTGTGGCAAGTAAGGTGGCAAACATCCCTTGCAAGAAATGACCACGGTGATCATTACCCCCTGTTGTAGCCAGTTTTGTTTGTAAACTCGAAGGTAAATTAATTTCAAAGGCACCCAGCATATTAAGGGCGAACACCGAAGTCACTATGGTCATGAAACCAATAAACCACGGGTTTTGAAATTGTACGCCCCAGCCAACAGCTTGGCCGGTAAATTTAAGCATAATGACAAAAGCCGCTAGTAGCCAAAATGAAACCAGAATGCCTAGCGCTGATGCGATAAATTGTTGGCGAATTTGTGTTTTTTGAAGATCGGGCGCAGCAATCACTGAGCTTAACTTCATTCCTAATACCGGTAATACACACGGCATAACATTGAGAATCAAACCACCAATTAGCGCAAATAACATCATCGTTAACAAAGAGCTACCAGCAGCTTCAATTGAGGTTAATTGCACACCAGTAGTGTATTCATAAGCCCGTTGGTTATCACTTACTGTCACATTGAGTTGTTTCTCAAGCAATTTTGGATCGCCAGACCAATTCGATACTTCAAATTGCGCCACCCAAGCATCACTGCCATCGGGCTGAGATTGACGAGTCACGCCTATAGGATTGAAGTTAGTCTCTTTGTCGCCATCAACAATCACTTGCGGTTTGCGCCACTGACTGTCTAATACAGTCACTTGTAGTAAGCTCTGAGCAGTATCCCAACCAATTTGAACATTTTGAGCAGAGGCCTCAGCATCAACAAGTTGAGGTACTGTTGAAATCGCTTTATTAAAAGCAAACATCGCTTCAGTATCAGCTTGTAATTCATTGGCGGTAAAATCGAGTTCTAGTTGATAATCAGTTAACACACAAACCGTGGTGCATGAGGATAATGTAAATTTTCCTCTTAACGCAGTATTGGCATTAATATCGTCGACAGTGATGTGAATAGGGAATACAGCTTCGCCCTGATAACCTTGAGTTTTATACCCCATAATGGTGTATTGTTGCGGCGTCGGCCATTGCCAATTGACTGCACCAAAGTTAGTCGATTCACCCCAGTCGATTTTAGGGGCAATACCGCCCTCACCTGGCGTACGCCAATACATTTTCCAATCATCATCTAATTGCACATCAAGAATTGCAGGTACCGTTTTAGTCGCGGTGTCCAACTCACCAGTCAGCATAAAGCGGACCTTCACAGGCGGATGGTTGTCATTAACCAACCAACCGGTTGTCGCGGCAATTGTGGTCGAGCTGACAACGGCTGACATTAGCAGCAACATTGATATCACAACAGATTTGAATATTTTCAAAGATCTTTCCTTTTAGCGCACTCAATTAACGGTAAACGTTATTTTACTTTCATCAGACCGGACTTTACCGAATATAGTTCATCATGATCCACACTATTTAGCTGAGTTAAATAAATTTTGTGATGCTGGTTGTTTAAACGCCACACATCAATATATATCTGGTGCTTTTATATCCAAACATAGACGCTGTAAATGACATAATCTGAAACAGCTTAAATATAAGTATACGTTTGAATGATTACTTTAATCGTAAGCAGTGTCTTTGTTGTACTTGGGGGGAATTACTTTAGAGAAAGTAATTTGTTGTTAGCGAATTTGTGAGAACAAAACGCAGAGTTGAGGCATAAGGAAAGCAAGACTCACTCATTTTTTAGCGAAGTGAGACAACAATAATAAGGATAATTATCTTGAACAAAGTAATGCACCTGAATAAGCTCATGCTGGTTATTGGCGTTGCGTCAACAGTCTTTCTCGCTGGTTGTGGTAACGACACCAACTACTCAAAAACGCCAAAAGTCACTCCTAAAGTCACTCCTAAAAGTCACTCTTTAAATTATTCCACCATTACAAGCTTTTTCCCTTGGCAGAACGCTAAAATATTAATCATGATTAAAGCTCAATTAACCTAAAACCATTCGAACGTTTTTCATTATTGTTGATTTGTTCGTATCCCTCTTCTAGATGCATCAGAAATAACAGAAGCATCAGAAGTAACATTTCAAGATTAGCATTATTTAATTGAATCTATTTTTACTTCAAGGTGAATAAAAACCTTCCAAACAACAACTTACAAACGTATTTTCTGTAAAAAAAGAGTCGATACTCATAAAGTATCGACTCGTATTTAATTAAAATTTAACGACGGTTTATCGATTAAGCAAGTACCATTCGCCACCATATACCCGGCAAACTGGTAAAACCGGTTGTATAATATTCCAGCTCGCCTTCTTTAAACACCATGATGGTTGGCGTCACTCGGATAGACCAATCTTGAGCAAGAAGACCTTCATTATCGTTAATCGTGTCAAACGAATAGTCTTTGTGCTGCAAGTATTGCTTCATTTTCTCATCAGTACCTGAATTCATCAGCACTGACACTGTGGGATAATAGGCAGACAAAGTATCAACAGCAGGGCTAACAAAATTACACACCGGACACCATGAGGCCCAAAAGTACACTAATACCGTTTGATCTTGGCTCATTGCGAGCACATCAACCATTTCGTCATTTAAGCTTATCGCCTTCATGTCTGGTAGATTATCTCTTTCGATATCCTTGCCGCGCCAAATGTCGAACAGGCCTGTTACCACGATAGAAAATGCCAAAAACAGCATGATCTGTTTTAACCAGCCCATCATTTTTTTAAACCATGACACTGTTGCTGTGTCCATATTGGTACTCTCGTTATTAGCCGCTTCCATATTAGCCGCTTCCATATTAGCCGCTTCCCTACTAGGAGTGCCTGTTGAGGGTAATTTACTCATCATTCACCGCTTGTTTCTTATTTTCCTGACTGCTAATAGCCTGCTGTAAAGTCGACTCTAAAACTTCATAAGACACTAAGCCTGGAATAACGGTATCGCCAATAATCATACTTGGAGTGCCACCTAAGCCGATATTGCGCATCAATGTTAAATTGTCATGTACTTGTTTAGCCACTGCTGAGTCGGTATTGGTTAGCCAGTGCTCAGTATTTGTCATTTTGGCCACTTTGGCGATGGTATTGCCGTTCAACCCACGTGGACTTTCCATTAATTTATTCTTAAGTGTTAAGTATTTTTCTGGTTCATTTAACCATACCGTTTGCGCAAGTTCAGTGGCGACACGTGAACCCTCGCCCTGCAGGGGCACCATTTTGATAACCACTTTTAACTGCGGATATTGTTCGACAAGCTTATTAATAGCGGGCTCAATTTTCTTACAATATGGACAGTTAAAATCAGTAAAATAAACCATGGTTATTTCAGGGTTTTCAGCTCCTTTAAAAGGATCACTTGCGGTATTGTAAAGCTGTTGATGATGCTCTTGCAGAACCGACTGCGCAGCGGACTCAGCGCCTTGTTGCTCACGGATTTGTAATGCAATAATGGCTTCTTTAAGTAGCTCAGGATCATTAGTTAAGGCATCTTTTATAATGGCTTTTACTTGTTGTTGCTCGACACTTAGTGCAGTGTCACTGGCATTGGCAGCTGCAATGATAGGTGATGGTGACATCAGCATAAATGCCCCCGCGGTTAAACCCGCTATGGCGAATAACTGTAACGGGGTCGAGCGCAAAAATTTAGCGACTTTCTTATTAGGTACTTTATTGTTAGAGGCTTTATTGTTAGAAGCTTTCTTATTAAATACTGTCATTTTTATTTTCCAATTTAGTGATGTCGATTGCTATTAATGCAGTTTCATTTGCCACGGTTAATTGGCAGTGCAAACCATGAATAGCTGTCACTAATAGATCGACTTTTATCGTTATATTTTCGATAGCCAGGTACTGATAAAAAGAATTGAATAGCCCATTGTCGCGCTATTCATTTCACTGGCTTATTGAGTGAGCTTAACTGCCTGATGCGCTATCAATCGCCGCCAGCACTTGTTCACTGCTTAGAATTACAGGCAACTTTATGCCTTGAGGCGCATTAGGACCGTAAACCACATTAAATGGCACTCCGAATCGATTATGACTTTGTAAGTAGTCAGTAATCAGCTTTGAAGGCGTGGTCCAGTCTCCTTCTATCAAGAACATATGATCGTGTTTTAAGGCACTGTAAACCGGGTCTTGTAGCACCACGCCAACTTTATTGGCTTTACAGGTTATGCACCAATCAGCGGTCACATCCACAAACACCGTTTTCCCCTCAGCGACTTTTGCAGCGATGAGTTGTTGGTCAAGTGGTGTCCACACTAAATCCGTCGGTAATGGTTGTGACCAGTCATCAGATGTGGCAAATGCACCAATGGCCGTGAATATCAGACCGATACTAAAGCTGGCGATAACCGCTGAAATACCATAATGCTTAGCCATTAACACAAAGAAAGTGATGACTAACACCATTGCGGCCATCCATAATGTCAAAACTGCAACAAAGCTTGATAACAAACTGATTAACCACAAACTTGTCAGTAATAACAGCACTGAGAACACCACTTTAACGGTATTCATCCAACGGCCAGGTTTAGGGAAGTAGCGGGCAATTTGAGGAAATGCAGCCACCAACAACCAAGGTAATGCCATCCCTAATGCAAGGAAGGTAAATATCACCAATAAACTCACCACATCAGCACCCAGTGCAAATGCCACCGCCGTGCCTAAGAAAGGGGCACTGCATGGCGTGGCCAGCAAAGTAGCAAACATGCCTTGTAAAAAGTGACCTCGATGATCATTGCCACCCGTGGTAGCCAGTTTGGTTTGAAAGCTCGATGGCAGATTTATCTCAAATGCGCCCAACATATTCAGCGCAAAAATCGAGGTAACCAGCACCATAAAGCCGATAAACCACGGGTTTTGAAATTGCACGCCCCAACCAATGGCTTGGCCTGTAAACTTAAGCGTGATAATAAAGGCAGCTAATAACCCAAACGACACCATGATGCCCATTGCAGAGGCAATAAACTGTTGTCTAATTTGCTTTTTCTGTAAATCGGGTGCGGCAATAACACTGCTGAGCTTCATACCTAATACTGGGAGCACGCACGGCATGACATTTAAAATAAGCCCGCCGAGTAAAGCAAACAGCATCATAGTAATGAGTGAACTGGCATTTTTTTCAACAAAAGTTGGTCTGACATCCGCTGAATACTCAAGTGCACGATTAGCATCACCAATGGTGACATTTAAAGGCTTATTGAGAATATCGGGCTCGCCCAACCAACTGCTGACATCAAAAACAGCCACTAACGTTTTTTGGCCATCACCTTTATCTAGGTAATTAATGCTGGATAATTTAAAGGTACTGTCTGGTTCACCATCAATAATGATCTCTGGTTGCTGCCAGTTGGTATCAGCTAAAGTGACTTGCAGTAGCTGTTGCTCTGTATCAAAACCGATGCTAATCGTGTTTGCTTCAAGCGTATCGCCCTTATCTACAATCACCTTTTGCGGCACTGAAGATATCGCTTTATTGAAACTAAACATCGCCTCGGTATCTGCGCTTAGTTCACTTGGCACAAATTCAAGGTCAAGCTGATAATCAGTCAATACGCATATTGTGATGCACGACGAGAGCGTAAATTTTCCACTTAGGTGTGTGTTTGAATCAATATCATCGACTTTCAATGATAACGGGAAAATCGCCTCACCTTGATAGCCTAAGGTTTGCAGCCCCATTAATGAAAATGATTCTGGCATTGGCCATTGCCAATCTACATCAGCAAGATTAGTTGAACCTTCCCAATTGATTTTTGGCGCGATGCCACCTTCACCAGGTGTTCTCCAATAAGTTTTCCAATCATCTTCTAATTGCACTTCAAGCGTGGCGGGGAGGATATTGGTCTGCGGGTTAACTTCACCCGTCAGCATAAAGCGTACTTTTACCGGTGGGTGGTTTTCATTGGTTAACCACCCAGTTGTCGCTGCGGCGGCAGATAAACTGATACTGAGTGAAATCAATACCATCAATGATTGTAAGAATGATTTAAAAATCTTCAACAGATTCTCCTAACACATAACAATGGGCTCAAGTAGCATCGATTTAACCGATGAAATCAGTTAAATAACGGCAATGAGCTTAGAAAAAGCAAACAATGTGAGGTTTATCTGCGGCTTCACTCTTGAAAGCGGCACAAAGAGATATGTATACGCCGAGGTTTGGCGTGGCAGTGATATGACAGGCGACCTAATAGACCAGGTCGTATAAAGGGAAGTATCGCAAAACTACTCAGAATAACCAGCAGCAATAATACTGAAGGGCTATCCACACAGCTTCGCATTGATTTCTCAGAGAGTTCGCACATTTTGAACTCACTCTCATTTGAAAAATCTGCCGAATTGGTTGATTTAGCTGTAGATGCAGTTGCAGATTTAGATGTTGATTCAACCGCTGGTATTGGCGTTATTTTAGCCACTTGAGTAGCCATCAAGCTGACATTGGCAGCAGGCAGACTCGACAGGTTCAGGCTATTAATAAACAACGACGCCATCCCACCATTTTGCAATAAGCAAAATAATGTCAGTAGCATGAACAGTTTGGCTGTCCACTGCTTAACCTTAGGATGAGAAATCGTGTTAAAAATATTAGCCTCTATTTTTTTGAACCTATCGTATTTAATCAAAAAATATTGAATAAATAGCGAATGAATTAATTGCTAGTGACTCACTCTCTATTGCATCAATATCGAGTGGAGCGCAATCTAACGGATCAGCATGGAATAAGCTAGTACCAGAATAAAAATTACAGAATAGCCGTTAGCGTCAGTTGCAGCATAAGACCGGAGCTCTTCTAAAATAGTTCACTGTTTTTGCTAATTATTTCACTAATGAACCCATAAGTACTTTCCGTGCGTTAATCGGTTAACCCCTCATCATTTACGCCTCAAACCGTTAACGAAGTCGTTTATTTTCGTAACGATTTTAATCTATAAATTAACATCAACTAATACAGGTATATGTAGACATACGTTTGAATGATTGATTTAATCAAATAAGTGTTTTTGTTGTATTTAAGATTTTCACACAATCAACAAGTGATGATGGGAATCACGATTGAGGCTGTTAACGCTTAAAGTTGAGACACAAGGAAAAGTGAGACTCACTCAACAATGCAAATTGCTGAGACAACAATAATAAGGATAATTATCTTGAACAAAATAATGCACCTGAATAAGCTCATGCTGGCTATTGGCGTTGCGTCAACAGTCTTTCTCGCTGGTTGTGGTAACGACACTGACTACTCAAAAACGCCAGAAGTCACACCTGAACCTGAAGTCACTCCACCATTACAAGCTTTTGCCCCAGACGGAATGCTTAAAGCGCAAATTCGCCGCACTGCATATGGGGTTCCCCACATTCAAGCTGACAACCTTGAAAGTTTGGGCTTTGGTAGCGGTTATGCTCAAGCACAAGATAACTTATGTGTCTTAGCTGATGGATTTATTAAAGCAAACTCTGAACGTTCGATGTACTTTGGTCCCCACGCCTCAATTGACTTTGCCACTGGTTTACCTACTGCAGAAGATAACGGTAACCTGGTTTCTGATTTCGCCTATAAAGCATTAAAAATAAGAGAAATGGCGGAAGCCCAGTATCCACAATTTAGCTATAACTCCCGTGCGTTAATGGAAGGATTTAGCGCAGGCTACAATCAATTCCTAGCCGATGTTGAAGCAGGTGAACAAGAAGCAGAACCATTTTGTGCCGGCCAACCTTGGGTTAAACCGATTGAAGGCGTCGACATTGCCAACTATCTCTTCTCAATCGCCCTGCTACCCGGTGCAGCAAACTTCTTAGACCTCATTTTCTACGCCAATCCTGGTGACGGAGAAGAGTATCTTCCTCGTATCGTCGGCCCTGCACCGTCTCCATCTCAAACCGCCTTCATTCAAGATGTGAATAATAAGCTACTAGCTCGAGCAAACACCATTACCACGCCAGAAACCAATCCACGTAACCTAGGCTCAAATGGCTGGGGTTTAGGCAAAGATAAAACTGAAAATGGTAAAGGCATGGTGTTAGGTAATCCGCATTTCCCGCATACGGGTAACTTACGTTTTTGGCAATCTCATGTGACGATCCCTGGTCAACTTGATGTCATGGGCGGCTCATTAGTAGGCATGCCAGGGTTAATTAATATTGGCTTTAACAAGGATTTAGCTTGGACGCATACCTTCTCAACTGCTGAACATTTTGTGATGTATAACCTTGAGCTCGTCAGTGGCGACCGCATGCAATATATGTATGAAGGCAGCCCAATGCCAATTACCAAAGAAACCGTACAGGTTTTGGTTAATGGCGGCGCAGCAGGAATGCTTATTGCTGAAAAAGATATTTACACCACAGCTAAAGGCCCCATTGTTGAAGCCCCAGCAGCCCTTGCTCCCTTTGGTTGGGATGATGGCCAAGCCTTTATGCTTCAAGATGCCAATATGGCAAATAAAGATCCTATCGATCATTGGTTTGCTATGAACCGTGCAACAAATAAAGAGGAGTTTCAGCAAGCGTTTAAAAGCTTTGACGGGGTTATATTTAATAACACTATGTATGCAGATAAAGAAGGCAATGCCTTTTATATTGATGATTCTACGGTACCAGGCTTAACTGACTTTGCCGTGAGCTTATTAAAAACCAACCCTGATATCATTGCCGCAAGAGAGCAGGCAGGATTTACCATTTTACCGGGGAACACGTCAATTTTTCATTTTGATAGCCCAATGCCTTATGAGCGAGCACCAAAGCTTGAGCGAACTGATTTCGTACAAAACTCAAATAACTCATTTTGGTCAACTAACTTAGCTCAGCCACTGGAAAACTACTCACCTATGTACGGTCCTGAACGCGGTCAATTATCATTGCGAACCCGAATGGGCTTAACCTTGATGGAAGATGCGGCCGGTGATGACGGTAAGTTCAATGTTGATGAGTTAGAAGCCGCAGTCTTATCCAACCGAATCTTTTTAAACGATCTGGTTTTCAGTGATTTAATCAGCCAGTGCCAAGCACAAGCGGATACTCCTGTAGAAGTAAGTGCAACCCAGTCAAAAGACATCAGTGCTGCATGTGGTGCATTAACGGCTTGGAACGGCAAGCAAGATAACGACAGTGTCGGCGGCGCGTTAATTCGTGAATTTGCCCATCTGTTCGATCAAAGCACCATGTTATCAGTGCCATTTGATGCCACCAATGCAGCCATGACACCCAACACATTAGCCACTGATGGTAGTGCGCTCGTGGCGCTTGCACGCGCAGCTATGAATGTTGAAGCTGCTGGGTTTACCGTTGATTCAACAATGGGAACGGTTCAGTTCGTTGAAAAATCACTGCCTAATGGCACGGCTTCGGGGACTAAACTACCTTGGCCAGGTACACATAACGCAGAAGGTGGTTTTAATGTATTCTCCACCAGCTTATCTGGCGATGATACGTTAATACCACAGCACAAATATGCTGCAGTGATGGATGCAGTTTCAGGTGCACCGCTTTCTTCAGGGTTAACTGCAGAAGGATATCAAATCCGCTATGGTTCTAGCTGGATGATGGCGGTGAGCTTCACCGATGAAGGGCCTGTCGCAAAAGGCATATTAACTTACTCTGAGTCGAGTAATATTCTTAAACCAGCCTTTGCTGATCAAAGCATATTATATTCAACTGAAAAACAGTTTAGACCGCTTTTGTTTGCTGAATCTGATATTGCGGCTTCGGTAGAAAGCACCACAGAGCTGAGCTTTCAAAAAGGTGAATAAATACCCTCAATAATCAAAATGGGTACTGACGCTATTAATGTCTTGCCCATTTTTTTAACCTTGTCAGCAAAATTTAAGTGCTCAAGCTTTACAACAAGCTCCCGCTAAGTGTGTACAGATTTACTTGACCACATCACATCACATCACATCACATCACATCACATCAGCCCACCAACTTAAGCAATCAGCAATAAACATCAAAACAAATAACCAAAACACAACCAAATTAACACCCACCTCAAGCACAAAAACAACAAAGAGATAAAATCGCAACCTACTGTTTACATTGATATGTTTTATTTGGAACATATAAAAACACTTGTATAAAATCCCACTCAGCTTCCACTAAAGGCAGCATATATAAATAACAATGGGGTTTTAAAATGAAAGTATTCAAAACAGCTGCAGCACTTGCTGTCAGTGTTGCATTACTAGCGGGTTGCAACGACGAAACCAACAATTATTACCCAGGTGAACCTACACCTGAAACCACAGATGTTCGTATCGGTACCTATAACCTTTCTTTTGACAGAAGTACCTACGCAGATCTTGTTGAAGAAATGAAGCTAACACCGGCTGTTCAGCAGGATTTAATGGACAAGTGGTTTGACGGCACATTAACTGACGATGAACTCGCAGTTGCAGAAAAAGTCATTCAAATACGTAACGTAGCAGCGATTATTCAAACTGAGCGCCCAGCAGTTCTATTAATGGGTGAGTTCAATAACGACGGGACAGGTGAAGACCAACAAGCCATTCAAGGTTTCCGCTTAAACTACCTTTCAGTGCCGCAAAACGCATTAGGTTCGACATCTGATGATGTTGAATTACTTGAGCCTATTCAATTCGGGTATGCTGAGAGCTTTGCCACTAACACTGGCCTATTAAGTGATCACGACTTAGATCGTAATGGCACTGTCGCATTGCCAGGTGATGCATGGGGCTTTGGTTTCTACCACGGTCAATATGCCTTCGGACTATTATCACAATACCCAATTGATACAGACAACGTGCGTACTTTCCAAAACTTTAAGTGGAAAGATATGCCAGGTGAAGTAAACCCAACTATCACTAACTGTGAAGACGAAAACAATCCAATTCCTGAAGGTATGGCTTGTGGTGATGAATGGTACACAGCAGAAGCTTGGGCTGAAAAGCCAATGTCATCTAAAAACCACGTTGATGCGCCAATCATCATCCCTACTGCTGATGGCGACAAAGTGATTCACTTATTAATGTCTCACCCTACCCCCCCTATTTTCGACACGGTTACCGAAAATAACAAACTGCTTAACCGTGCAGAAATCAAATTCTGGGACGATTACATTTCAGGTGAAGGTAGTTACATTTACGATGATGCTGGCACTAAAGGCGGTATTTCTGCTGACTCATCTTTCGTTATTCTAGGCGATTTAAATGCCGATCCTGAATCAGGCGACGGCTACTTAGATACCATCAAAGGGTTAATGTACAGTGACCACGTTAATCAACTTGCTACGCATGGTGTATATGCACCAAGCAGTTTAGGTGGCCCTGAATGTTTATCAAATGGTGAATGTAGAGCTGAAAACTGGGGCACTAAATACCCAGATGTTATCACCAGCACTTCAGGCCTTCGTTTAGACCACGTTATTCCTTCAAGCGATTTAAATATCACTGATTCTGGTGTGTTCTGGCCTGCATCATTTGAAGATGGTCGTTTAATGATGAACGACGAACGTGTAGGTAACTGGGGCGGTGGCGGAAAGTCTGTCTCATCAGATCACCGTTTAGTGTGGATTAACGTTGAGCTGTAATTACGTTGATTAATCTTGCACCACTTTAAGATAACTAAGCCCGCTTTTTAGCGGGCTTTTATATGTCTTTCATTATTTAATCGCGCATGCTTGGTTGGTGTTAACTATCATTAGCATCCAATTCCTGCTGTAGCTTCTCTAACTCATCTAAAATCCGCAAAAACTTTTGTCCAAAACTTGTCACTTGATATTCAACTCTTGGCGGAATTTCACTAAAAGTCACCCTATCTAAAATACCAAATTCAACGTTACGCTTTAAATATTGGTTCAACACTTTAGTGGTTAACCCTTCAACATGGTTCACCATCGCTCCAGGTCGATTAATACCGTTAGCCAGTAGTTGATAGACCGTCAGTGACCACTTACACCCGTATATAGTTTCAACCATACGAGCGGAGCGCTCTGGTGCTGACTTTTTTGAAAATAAAGCGTCGTGTTTTTGCATATCTATCTACCTTAACCACCAAACATCACATCTTGCTTGCCATCTAACCAAAGCGGGTATTTCGTCATCACCTTACTGAACATCTTGCTTTGTAAGTAACGATTTAACCATGCTCTGACATTGGGATAGGGTGACTGTAAATACCATTGACGTTCAACGCGGGCAAACTGACGGATAAAGGGTAACAGTGCTATATCGGCTAAACTTTCTCGATTGGCCATTAAATAATCTTGCCCGTCTAACAATTGCTCTAACTGATGGATATATTTTTCACACGCTTGACGACATTCATCGATATTTGACTCGCTATAACGCTTGGCACATTTATAGTTCTCTAAGCAGCGTTTAAACTCACTATCAAATTGATAAATTAATATCAGCATTTTATCCAGTAACTCAGGAGTATCTGTAAACAACAAATCATCAGGGTCACCCTGAGTTAATGCCCATAGCATCACTTCAAAGCTTTCTTCAATCACAATGCCCTTTTCAGTCACAATCACTGGCACAGTTCCTTTAGGTGAGGCCACTAACATTTCTGAAGGTTTATCACTCAAAACCAGGTCTCGCAGCAAAACAGGCTGCTGCGACTTATAAATGGCAATTCTCGCCCGCATTGCAAAGGGGCAGTTTCTTAACGAGTAGAGTACGGGTAAATCCATGATTTTATTCATTCTTGTGTTGTTTTCCCTACAACTTATATACGGGCTTACTAATTAATAATGTACTTTAACGATATTCATTAGCAAAATATACGGGTAACATCCCCCCATTAAAATTAACTGAGAACCTTTTAGATCATGAAACCGAAGATTGAATTATTAGCCCCAGGTGGTGATGTCGATGCGATTAAAGCGGCCATTATTGCGGGTGCAGATGCTGTTTATTGCGGCTTAGATACTTTTAACGCCCGTAATCGCGCTGCTAATATTTCCTTCGATC
Organism: Shewanella sp. 10N.286.51.B7; assembly: GCF_002873615.1. Lineage (NCBI taxonomy): Bacteria > Pseudomonadati > Pseudomonadota > Gammaproteobacteria > Alteromonadales > Shewanellaceae > Shewanella > Shewanella sp. 10N.286.51.B7. The sequence goes on along the minus strand of NZ_MCUF01000068.1, from coordinate 18,487 downwards.
AATTGGTCGGGATCATAAGACTTGCCCATCAATACGACTGTCGTATTTTCTTAACCCTAAATATCGTTATTTTAGAACAAGAATTTAAGACCTTATTGAAGCTGCTCAACAGATTGGTTAACACCACTTTAGATGGCGTAATTGTGCAAGATATGGGGCTGCTTTATGTATTACGTAAGCATTTCCCAACCTTAGATATTCATGCATCAACCCAGTTGACCACCCACAATGCCGGACAGATTCCATTTTTAAGAAAACTGGGCGCAACCCGAGTCAATTTATCTCGTGAGCTCAACTTAAGAGAAATTACCTCCCTTGCGCAAGTCAGTAAAGAACACGACACCTTATTAGAAGTGTTTGTGCATGGTTCGTTATGTGTCGCTTTCTCTGGTTTATGTTATTCAACCTCTGCCAGTGCTGGTAATTCTGGTAACCGTGGCCGTTGTAGCCAAGCATGCCGTGAAGAATACGAAACCACAGAGTCAGGAAATAACTTTCCACTTAACATTAAAGATAACTCGGCCTTTTTTGACCTACCTGCATTAATCGACGCTGGCGTTTATTCATTTAAAGTTGAAGGCCGCATTAAAGGCGCAAGTTACGTTCACACTGTGATTGATAGTTTCCGTAAACAAATTGATGGTTATGTTGAAACAGGCGAACTCACCCAAGACGGCGAGCGTTTATACAAAGTCTTTAACCGTGACTTCACTAATGCCTTCTTACGTGGTGACTTAAATCAGTCAATGTTTATTGATAACCCACGTGACAATTCAAAAAATCACTTAGTTGATCAACTCAAAGCTGACAAAGGCGAGTCAATTTCAGTGGTGCAAATCCATGATGCTCAGCAACAATTACAAGTCGACAAGCAACAAATTAATGCTTCAGTTGACGATAAAATTGCACATCTAAGTATTGAGAAATTAAAGCTCAACTTAAGCTTTGCAAGCGAGCCAAATAAGCCGTTAACCCTAACGGTAACCACTGAACATAACAGCAGTGATTTAGCCGATGCTGAAACTAAAACAGTGGTGTTTAGCTCGAGTAGCTTAATGATGCCAAGTGAGAAGCTCAGTGTTGATAAAGAAGCCATTGAAAAACGCTTTAAAAATATCAACAATGCCAACTATGAATTAGTCCAACTGCAAACTGACAAGCTTACCGATGGATTAAGTATTCCATACCGTGAAATCACCACCTTAAAAAATGAATTGTTAGCTTACTTGAATGATGGCATTGCAGTTATTGCTGAAGTTGAACTACCTAAACTTGCACGTCATCCAAAAGATGCAGAGCAAAAGCCCGCACTTTCAATGCTAATTTGTGATGAGGAAGATGCCAAACTTGCTGAAGTGACCGATGGGGACATCTACTTTAAATTACCTGATGCGTACAAGCGTGGCTGTACAAAGTATGTTGACTTTTTACAACAAAACCCAAGATTGATCCCTTGGTTCCCACCAGTGCTGATTGGTAAGGATTATGACGTAGCATTAAATATTTTACAGCAAGTTAAGCCAGAGTTAATTGTCACCAATAACACAGGTATTGCTTATCACGCGCAGCAACTTGGGATTAAGTGGATTGCAGGTCCGTTTTTAAATACCACTAACTCTTATGCTTTACTGGCTATGCAAGAAGGCTTTGATTGTACAGGTGCGTTTATTTCTAATGAAATTAACAAACAGCAAATCAAGCAAATTGCCCGACCTAACAACTTTAAAATGCTCTACAGTATTTATCATCCCATTCTATTGATGGCGAGCCGTCAGTGCTTTTTCCAGCAAAGTGTTGGCTGTGAAAAACCCCGTATTGATAATGGCTGTATGTTGTCTTGTGATAAATCCACCAGCATTAAAAACCTCAAGGGTGACTCGTTCGCTATTGATAAGCAAAAAGCCGGATACCCAAGTATTTATAACCAAGACCAATTCTTAAATACCGAGATCATTGATGATCTTAGCCATATGTTCGACGGCTTTATGATTGATTTAACTAACATAGGTGCAGGTGACAAAGAGTCGCCAGATAAGGTTGAGCTAATTAAACAGTTTGAGGCTTTGCTTGATGGCCAAAATGAGGTCAGCACGACTCTTGCGACCATGGTGCCAGAATCAACCCACTTACAATATAAAAACGGTTTATAAGCTAAACTCATTATCACTTTAAGACGCCCTAGCTAACATCATTTAGCTAGGGCTTTTTGATATATGAAATCATCTATATTAAAAATAAAGTTGATTTTCATCACCTTAGATAAAAGGTGTTTCAATCTGTATCCAAGCTAGGTATCACAAAATAAATTAAACACCTGTTTAAATTAAGGTTTTTACCCCTTGCAGTATCTTCATCTATTTTTTCTATTTAAACAGTTGTTTTCACTACTTTTAATAACATCTCTTTTAGTTTACATTTGGCCAATATTTTGAGATTAGCATCACAATTTTAATAATAATTAGATCTCTGCAGTCAAATATAAGAAGCATTATGACCCAATATACGGCCAGCAATAAAGAGTACTTTTTCTCTCCCGACACCCCTCTCGTTTCCAGCACCGATCCCAAAGGCAACATTACCCACTGTAATCAAGCTTTCATTGAAACCAGTGGTTATAGCCGAGAAGAGTTACTGGGAAAACCACACAATATTGTTCGCCACCCCGATATGCCCTCCGCGGTTTTTGCCACAATGTGGAAAACCCTAAAGGCAGGTAATGTGTGGATGGGCTTAGTTAAAAACCGCCGTAAGAACGGTGACTTCTATTGGGTCAGTGCTTTCGTAACGCCAGTATTTGATGGTAAAAAGCTAGTGGGATATGAATCCGTTAGAGTATGCGCTGAGCCTGCAGAAAAGCAGCGAGCCAATACAGCCTACCAACGTATCAAAGCGGGTAAGTCTGCCAATACACTGTTAACCAGTGCTCGTTTAAATTTCAATAAGCTATTACCTACCCTTTTGCCTAGCACATTACTCATTTTGTTTTTCAGTTGGCAAAACAACACCACAGCAGTGATTGCAACCCTAATTGCCGCAAGTGTCAGTAGCTTTTGGGGTCTGCAGCAACAAGCATCACATTGGCGGTCATTACTCGCTATTAGCCCCAAGTCATTCGCAGATAAAACCGTCGCGCAAACCTACTTTGATGATGCTGGTGTAAGCGCACAAGCAAAGCTTGCTTTTATCAGTGAAATAGCGAGGTGCCGTACAGCACTCACCCGAATTAATGAGTCGGTATCAGGTCTTGATGATATCTCTTCAACCAGTAAAGCACAGGTCAAAGTCACCCAAACCTCTGTTGAACAGCAGGGCTTAGCCACTCAACAAATTGCGTCAGCCATCACTGAAATGTCTCAGGCAATACAAGAAGTCGCTCAAAAGATTGAGGAGAACTCACATAGCGCTGAAAACGTGATGCAGTTTGTCGATACTGGCACCCACTTAGCTGATGAATCACTTAACTCAATTCATCAATTAAGCCACACAGTTGACAGTATTGCTGTGACAGTTAAAGAGCTGGCAGATTCTACTCAGCAAATAGGCCAAGCAGCTAATCTGATTTCATCTATTGCAGACCAAACGAACCTGCTGGCTCTTAACGCAGCCATTGAAGCGGCACGTGCAGGCGAGCAAGGTCGAGGTTTTAGTGTTGTAGCAGATGAAGTACGCGCCCTCGCCCTTAAAACCCGTGAATCAACAGATCAGATTCATGCTGTGATTAAGCAATTATCTGCTCGTACAAGCAGTGCCGTAGATATGTCGGCTCAAGGTGAACTTGCAGCGAAACAAGGGGTAGAAATTGTTGAAAACACCCGAAATGCCCTTGGTGAGATTAAAGATGCTGTAGGTAATATTACTGATATGACCTTTCAAATGTCATCAGCCGTTGAAGAACAAAGTGCAGTCGCTGAACATATTAATCAGCAAATCATCGACATTGCAGATGGCGCTTCTGATACTGCAGATGCCGCTAAAGAATCTCTACGAGCCAGTGAGTCACTAGAAAGCACCATCAGTACCTTCCATTCGTTAATTAGACGCTTTCGCCTGTAATCTCAGTTGTTACTCACCCCATGAACGGCATGTTAACCTTCAACATGCCGTTCATATCAATCTCTCCTCGTACATTGCTAGCACTATCAATGGTGAAAAGTTATAATCCTTCGCTTACATCGAAGACCCTTTCTTAAACCTAGGAGCTATTTTTGGCACACACTTACATTCCATTAGATGCATACAAACGCAAGTGGATCTTTAACCATAAAGATTTACCCGTGTTAGATACAGATAAAGCATTAATCAAACCGCTCACTGAAAAAAGTGCTATGACGGTTTGGAATCAATGGATCAGTAATAAATGTAATCGTGCTGAATTGTTTTCTAAAGGAGATTGGGCTGCAAAGCAAGATGCTTGGAAACAAACCGAACATTGGCAATCAGCATGGGATTCTGACGATAATACATTACCAGAGCCTATCGCTGAGTTCATTGATTGGGACGAAGACACTCAAGTGTTTTTCTGCTACGAAAAATACCAAATAATCGAAACCACTTGGGTTGTATTTGCCCGTAATTGGAAAGCATTTTTGTTTTTTGATGACGGTCCTATCTTGATTGCTCCCAAGAAAAAACAAGCAATCATGTTTGAACAAAATGGACAATATAAGCTAGGGATGCGCAGCTAAAAAACCAATAAGCCAGGTTTACTCAATGATCTCGACAGAGCGTTTTAAATGTTCGTCGAGTTCAACATCGACCTGACTGATACGAAAATAATAAATGAGTACCCTATGAAAGCACTTTCAACCATCGCACTTACCGCAGCTTTACTGACCCCAATGCTTGCTGAAGCTAAAACCGTTTCTGGTGTTGAGTTAGCAGATAACCTAACCATTGCCGAGCAATCACTAGCGTTAAATGGCGCAGGCGTTCGCAGTAAATTCTTTATGGATTTATATGTTGGTAGCCTCTACATTGCCACGCCAGCCAATGATTTGACCGCCGTATTAGATCAATCAACTGCTGTTATTCGCCTTAACATTACCTCGGGTATGATCACCTCAGACAAAATGACCGATGCAATTGAAGAAGGCTTTGACAGCGCAACCAATGGCAACACCGCTTCAATAGACAAAGACATAGCCCAATTTATGGGTCTGTTTACTGAAGAAGTCAGTAAAGGCGATCAATTTACCTTTGTCACCCATAAAGGCGCTGGCGTCACCAGTTTTAAAAATGGTGTCGAACAAGCCACAATCGCAGGTGAAGCATTCAGACAAGCACTGCTAAAAATTTGGTTAGGCGACGAACCTGCGCAAAAAAGCTTACGTAAAAACATGTTGGCTCAATAACTTTGGTAGCAAAAATAAATATCAAAAAGCGACCTGATGGTCGCTTTTTTGGTTTGTCGTTAACAATGAGATTAGAAAAAACTCAATCCGCTATGTGCTATATGCTCAGCCCCTAAACAATGAAATTTATCGACTAAAACTTGTAGATTAAAACTTAATATCGAAAGCTAAGCCTATCGCAGACTGATTTTCTATTTCGTCAGTCACATTAGGCTCACTGAGCTCCATTTCACTGTTAAAGAAGTAACCGCCATAAGCATTAATGGTCGCTTTTTTACTGATGCTCCAACCCGCCCGGACAAAGCCTACCCATTCTTCCATCTCAATGGTTTGTTCTTGATCTGTAATCAAAAAGCGCTCTGAACGACGTGAACTACCAACACCGAAGTTCCACTTGTCATTCATTTCATAGGAAAGCTCTAAACCTGCAGGACCACTAAAGCCGGCTTGAAATGGGTTACCCAAGGTAAGTTTGTCGGTAATTTTCCAGCGAATAGCTAAGTAAGGAACAGTCTTAACTTCAGAAATATCGTTAAGGTAAGCCACGCCGAATCCAAGCATATTACCTGATTCAAAACGGTACATAGCCGAGCCCACCACACCATAACTTTGTGCATCAGACGATGACGCAGTATTGGCATAAGCATATTGCAGTTTTGGCGCTAACAAAAACATCCAGTTTGTGTCAGTTGGTCGATAAGTTAATGACAAACCTGCACTGTATTTATTAATTGAACTCCAAGGGGCAACCTGGCCATTTAGTAGGTCACTATCAATATTCTTAAAGCCGTAATCTAAATTGTCATAACCAATATTAGCGCCGAGCATCCACTCTTTGCTCAGTGGCATAGCGCCTGAAAGTTTTAATCGCCAAACATCACGTTGTAATTCAGTATTAGTGTCACCCACTTGAGCTGCATCTGTAGAAGTGCGCGATACATGAAACTTAAAAGGTGAGTAATCATATGCAGCAGCATAAGGAGTGAGAAACAGTCCCGCAATCACACTCAATTGCGCCACTTTTTTTAATCGACCAGCATTAAGCTGATTAGCTTGGAACAAGCTTGGGGTAACGTTCATTAACTGCTTCCTTTCTCATTATTATTATGATCAAAATATTGAATGCCAAATCTACACGTCAATACTCTGACCTATTCAATTTGGATCACAAATTCAATGTATTATGAGATATTACACAGTTTTAGGTTATCACAACAGTAGCAAGTGAATACACGCTGCTATATTAATATTTGATGATATAACATGGCTGGTTTATTTTCGGTGGGCATTTAAAAATAAGCTCACAGTATCCTCAATATAGCTCTGCCTATTTTGTACAAGATCGCTCACATCCAGCCCAAGCTCTAAGCGCATTTTGAGTTCACCAAACAGCATCAAACACAGTCGCACAGCACTATCGTGTGGCTTGGCAAAATAAAGCTCATCATGTTTATTCACTCGGCTAAAGTAATCACTTAATAACCCTAATACATGCTTTGGCCCTGCATCAAAATACAATTTAGATAAATCTGGGTGAGTATCAGCGTGGGCTAAACAGGTTTTAAATACCGCCAAAACTTCTTCACTGACAATCAACTCGCCAAATTGGGTAGCAAACGTTCTTATGGTTTGCTCAGCATTCGTTGAGTCTTCAAGTAAGTCACCGGTTAATTGGTGCACGACACATTTAGACTCAATCGCAGCAATAAATAACTCATCTTTAGAGCCAAAATGGGAATAGACGGTTTGCTTTGATACCCCGGCTTTTTTCGCCACTAAATCCATGCTGGTATTAGGAAACCCTTGCACACAAAACAGCTCGATCGCCGCTTGAAGTATTTGGGCACATTTCTGCTCACTACGCGTTTTCGGCGCATTATGCTGGCAAAGTGTAGAGTGTTTCGCAGTTATCATTATAAATTCATCTTTTATTTTTTTGGGGCTTCGCTTATTGATTTAAAGCCTTTTTTACATTTTCTTGCAGCAAACTTGTTACAAGAGATAACATTTAATCACAAATTAGACTGGACAGTCTAGTTTTATGGAAATACACTTACATCAAAATGGACTAGACAGTCTAGTTCTGGAATTTAGAATCGCACGATGTTAAGTGCAGGTCAATATGAGTCATATTGAATTGCCTATAAAGTAGTATTAGCAATAGGAATGCTCCCCATGAAAACAGTGTCTCGGTCTTTTTCTGCAGGTTCTTTGTCTGTACGCTCTTTGTTTACAGGAACATTTTTTTCAAGACCATTATTTTTACGATCACTATTATCAAGATCACTATTATCAAGTTCACTATTATCAAGTTCAAAGTCGACACGAGCAGTCTCTTTACTGAGTATGACTTTTTCGATAATGCTACTTAGCGCCTGCAACAACGATGAAGCAAGTACAACAACCGTTATTGCAGTACCCAAAGTCATAACCCAACCACTCAACTTTAGCTCAAGTTACCAACATCAGCAGCGCTATACAGGCAGCGTTCGCTCAACAGATACCACAGGGGTCGGTTTTGAGCTGGCTGGTAAGCTAAGTGATATTATTGTCGACAGTGGCGACGCTGTGGTTAAAGGGCAAAAGCTGGCTTCACTGAACACCCAATTACTCGAGGCTGAATATCAACAGTTAAGTGCCTCATTGCAACAGACCCAAGCCGATTTAGACTTAGCCCAAAGTAACTTCGAACGTTCAGTAGAGCTTAAAAAGAAGCAATATGTCTCAGAGCAACAATTTGACGAAACCCAGCAACAGGTTTCCAGCCTGTTAGCCAACCAAAAACGTCTACAAGCCTCTTTATATGCAACAGAACTTAAACTTGAAAAATCCACATTAGTCGCGCCCTTTAATGGCACTATCAGCAAACGCCATCACAACTTGGGCGAAGTAATCGCTCTGGGTAGCCCTGTTTTTACCTTAATTGGCACCAGTCAACAGCAGGCCTATATCGGTGTACCTATTGCTGTCGCGCAGACTTTAACAACTAACCAAATGGTGAACATACTCATTGGCAGTAAAAGCTATAAAGGCCGTGTTGCCGGTATCAGCGCTGAAATTGATAGCGTGACCCGCACGGTGCAATTACGCATAGATTTACCTAGTAATGATTTATCCAAAAGTAACCAGCCAATCATTAACGGTGAGATAGCCTATTTAGCGTACCAACAGCAAATTGAAGATGCTGGCTATTGGGTGCCTATTGCATCACTCACTGACGGTGTAAGAGGTTTATGGAATGTGTTTGTAGTGACCAAAAATGAGAAAGGTATCTCAAAAATTGAGCGTCGTGATGTTGATATTATCTATACCACCGAACAACAAGCTTACATCAATGGTGCATTAAACAAACACGATGTCATCGTGACTAAAGGGCTACACAAGCTTGTGGTAGGCCAACATGTTAACCCGACGTCTGAGACTGTGGCGAGGTCACTATGATTAAGGCATTTGTTGAAAATGGCAGACTAGCCAGTTTGATGATTGCACTGCTGTTAGTCGCGGGTTTAGGCGCGATAAATAGCTTGCCACGCACAGAAGATCCAACAATTACCAACCGATTTGCCTCGGTTGTCACTCAATACCCTGGTGCTTCGGCTGAGCGTGTTGAAGCTTTAGTCACTGAAGTCTTAGAAAATGAACTACGCCGATTAGAAGAGTTAAAGCTGGTTCAATCAACCTCACGACCTGGTATTTCCGTTATCCAGCTTGAGTTGAAAGACAACGTCATCGATACAGCCCCAGTGTGGTCTAGGGCCAGAGATCTGATTGCAGACAGCAAATACCAACTACCGACTACCGCACAAAATGGCATCCTTGACGATCAGACAGGCTATGCCAATACCGCCATTTTAGGGCTGGTGTGGAGCAGTGATACACCTATTCGTACCGATATACTTAATCGATATGCAAAAGAGTTACAAAGCAAGCTTCGAGTTTTAAATGGCACTGATTTTGTAAAACTATCTGGCACACCAGATGAAGAAATTTTAGTTGAACTCGATGGCAATAAAATTAGCCAACTTAAATTAACTCCAGCTAGCATCGCTTCTATCCTTTCCAATGCAGACAGTAAAATCTCAGCGGGTGAAATCAATAACGCCACATTTAAAGCGTTAATTGAAGTCTCTGGTGAACTCGACTCAATCACCCGCGTCAGTGAAGTGCCACTCAAAATTGACACTAATGGGCAGATTATTCGCCTCGCTGATGTGGCAAACATCAGTCGTCAACCTAAAACACCTGCAACAACCATCGCGTTAATTAATGGCCAACCTGGTGTGCTCGTTTCAGCGCGTATGATTGATAACAATCGTGTCGATAAATGGCAAGCTCAAGTCAGTCGGGTTGTTGAGAGTTACAAAGCTAATTTACCAGCCAATATTGAAGTTCAATGGTTATTTGACCAACAAGGTTACACTAGCGTTCGTTTAGGCGATTTAATGATAAACCTTATCCAAGGTTTCTTTATTATCTTGTTTGTTTTAATGCTCACCTTGGGCTTAAGAAATGCGCTTATCGTGGCATTATCATTACCATTAACCGCGCTATTTACCTTAGCATGCATGAAATATACTGGTTTACCCATTCACCAAATGTCCGTGACAGGTTTAGTCGTGGCACTTGGGATCATGGTTGATAACGCCATTGTCATCGTCGATGCCATTGCCCAGCGTCGTAAACAAGGGTTAAGCAAACTCGAAGCTGTCAGTAAAACACTGCACCACTTATGGTTGCCGTTAGCGGGATCAACCATAACGACTATGCTTGCCTTCGCCCCGATTGTTTTAATGCCTGGCGCTGCAGGTGAGTTTGTTGGCGGCATTGCGATTTCAGTGATGTTTGCCCTATTAGGCTCATACCTTATTTCACATACTATTATCGCAGGTCTCGCTGGTCGCTTTAGTCAAGACAGTGAATCTATGGCTTGGTATCAAAAAGGCATGGCTTTTCCTCGTTTAGGTCATGCTTTTAAAACCAGTTTAGCCTTTGCGCTAAAACGCCCATTATTCAGCGCATTATTAATTGGTATATTGCCGCTTGTGGGCTTTTTTGCCTCAACTAAGATGACTGAGCAATTCTTTCCACCATCTGACAGAGACATGTTTCAAATTGAAGTGTATTTAGCGCCTCATGTGAGCTTAGATAACACCTTAAAACAAGTTAAATCCATTGATGCACGTCTTGAGTCTATTGACGATGTAGAGATGATTACTTGGGTTGTTGGCGGCAATACACCATCATTTTATTACAACCTTACCCAACGTCAGCAAGGTGCGACAAACTATGCACAAGCCATGGTTAAGGTCACTGACTTTGACGCTGCTAACCGACTGATTTTATCCTTACAAAAAGAGTTTGATACTGACTTCCCGCAAGCGCAAATCCTAGTCAGAAAACTAGAACAAGGCCCGCCATTTAATGCGCCAGTAGAGTTACGTATATACGGTCCATCATTAGACACATTAAACCAACTTGGTGAACAAGCTCGCGGTCTATTAATGCAAACCGAAGATGTTATTCATACTCGAGCGACGTTAAGTGCAGGCTCTCCGAAAGTCTGGTTACAAGTCAATGAAGACGCTAGCTTAATGAGTGGTTTAAGCCTTACCGATATCGCTAAACAAGTCGAGATGGCGACGACAGGGATCATAGGCGGCAGTATTTTAGAGCAAACTGAATCCTTGCCAGTGAGAGTCAGGTTAGCAGATCAATCTCGTGAGCAAGCAACTCGCTTATCTGAGATCAATATCGTATCAGCCAATGGCGATACCATACCGCTCTCTGCTATTGCTAATAACCAGATCAATGTTAGTCGCGGCGGTATACCGCGCCGAAATGGCGAACGAGTCAATACCATCGAAGCTTATATCGTTAGCGGAGTATTGCCGGGTAAAGTACTCGGTGACGTCAAAGCTAAACTCGAGCAAATCGAGCTTCCTTCAGGTTATCACTTAGAAATAGGCGGTGAGAGTGCTAAGCGAGATGAAGCAGTTGGCAACTTACTGTCTAACATTGTCGTGGTCGTCACCTTATTACTGGCAACGGTTGTATTGTCGTTTAACTCATTTAGGTTAACCGCCATTATCTTACTCAGTGCGTTTCAATCTGCGGGTCTTGGCTTATTAGCCGTTTACCTGTTTGGCTACCCGTTTGGTTTTACCGTTATCATAGGTCTACTGGGGCTCATGGGCTTAGCCATTAACGCCGCTATCGTAATATTGGCTGAGTTAGAAGATGTGCCCGAAGCAAGGCTTGGTAATAAAGAGACCATTATCGAACTGGTCAGCAGTTGCGGTAGGCATATCGGCTCGACCACCATTACCACCATCGGCGGCTTTTTACCTTTGATTATTGCAGGCGGCGGTTTCTGGCCTCCATTTGCAATTGCCATTGCTGGCGGAACCTTGTTAACGACTATGTTATCGCTGATTTGGGTACCGACAATGTATCTTATTTTAATGAAGAAAAAATCACAGAAATCTGAAATATTGACACCCGTACAAGTGTAATATTTTCAAATAGGGCGTGCTGTTCTTTGCTGATTGATTTTTGTTCGAGATAAAAACGGATTAAGCGCGGCGAGTGAATTGCCGCCTAGTAATCTAAGCAAAATTCGCTCAACAATGCAGAATCCGTTTTTAGCCGAACCCTAAGGGCAACGTTTGTTGTTCATTTTTACTTCGTTATCGGCTTTTTATGTAGAATAACTACACTACAAAGTCTCTGCCTTGTCTAAATGAACAACAACTCGCTGCAAAAACAACCCTAAAAGATCAACACGCCCTAATAACCATCAAAAAACGACGCATTTATGCGTCGTTTTTTTGTTTAAGATGTTGAATTACTAATTCTAGATAATTCTCAATCTTCCCATGATCTTAATCAAATAAATTCGGGGGCATATCCACTAGATTATACTTATCCTTTTTTCGGAACTTATCACATGAACTATCGAAGTTGGTCAATAACAAAACAAATAACGTACTTTTCGCTAGCGCTTACCATACTGGTATTCGGTATTATTTCTTCTGTCTCCTATTTCAGTTCGTCTAACGTTTTAAAAGAAAAAGCCATCGACTCGATGAATGAGCAAATGCAAAGTAATGCTGCACTTATCGAGTTGCAATATGTCAGCTTATTAAACCTTGCTCGCCGTAATGCCGACATTCTGCGCGCTATGTATCCAGGTAACTTTCACAAACCTGATCGCAGCGTCAAAATCTATAGCACCCAAACCCCGTCACTTGTCCATGAGAATGCCCAAATCAATGCGACTAAAAGTAAAGTAGATCGCTTTTCAAACCTTACTGGCGGTACAGCGACTATTTTTGTCAAAGATGGCGATGACTTCTTACGAATTTCCACTTCACTCAAAAAAGCAGATGGCTCAAGAGCATTAGTCACCTACCTCGGTCAATCTCATCCGGGTTATCAAACTTTGATTAAGGGTGAGACCTATGAAGGTTATGCCAAGCTTTTCGGTAAAGACTACATGACAGTTTATCGCCCGATTAAAAATGAAACTGGCGACGTCATTGGCATTTTATATATCGGTTTTGACATTACCGAGTCGATTACTGAACTGCAAAAAACCATCAACAACCTGGTGGTTGAAGAGTCTGGTTTTTACATGCTGGTCAGAAACAGTGACAAACGCCTGATATCACACCCAAGATTTAAGGTTGGTGAAGCACTTACTCCTGACATTTTAAATGGCCTAGATGCTAATAAAGTGCTCGGTCAGCATTTCAGTTATGAGTACCTCAACAATCAGCAAAAAACCATGTTTGCTAATAGTATTAATATTCCAGGATGGAACTGGACATTAATCGGCTTAACTGAAGCCGCTGAGCTAAATAATGAAAGCTTGCAACTGCTGTACATTACTGCGGGCGTTGCAGCCTTAGGGATTATCTTAATCAGTGGTTTATTGGCGATGCTGCAAGTTAAAGCCCTCGCGCCGTTACAAAAATTACAGCAACAACTTCAACTACTAGGCCGAGGCGACTTATCCCAGCAATTTGAAGTAACAGACCCCAACAGTAATAATGAAATTGACCTTATTACTGCCAGTGCAGCTGATATGTCCACCAACCTAAAAGACTTAATTGACTCGCTGCAGCACTCAGTGGAAAGCTTAGAATCACAGGCGCAAAAAGCCCAAGATATGGCAAGACTAAATGGTGATGAATCAGAGTCATTGATGATGCAAACCAACCAGATTGCCACTGCTATTGAAGAAATGTCAGCCTCTATCCGTGATGTGGCAAATCATTCAAATGAAGGCGCTACCAAAAGCCAGCAAGTAGATGAGTCATCACGCTCTGGTCATCAACAGCTAACAGAAGTGGTTGAGTCGTTAGATTTACTTAAAACCCAACTGAATGAAAGCCAAGCTAACATTGAAAATGTCAGTAAAGAAAGTGAAGCGATTAACCAAGTCACTGAGGTGATTAACAGTATTGCCGAGCAAACCAATTTGCTTGCCCTTAACGCTGCAATTGAAGCTGCACGTGCAGGCGAACAAGGCCGAGGATTCGCTGTTGTTGCTGACGAGGTTCGCTCTCTTGCTCAGCGCACCCAAAGCTCAATATCAGAAATCAGTAAAACCATTGCTCAGTTGCAATCTCAGGTTAAAAATACTGCCCAGCAAATGGAAGACAGCCATAAATTAGGCACCTTCTCAGCCGAGCAAGGAACTCAATCAAGTCAGCAATTGAGCCAAATAACTGTAAGCATCGGTGAGCTAGCCACCTTTACCAGTAGCATAGCAAGTGCCACAGAGCAGCAAAGCGCCGTAGCAGATGAAATAACCCGTAACCTACACCAAATATCCACCTTAGCAAATGAAGGCCAAGAACGTGCAGGAGAAACCGTTGAGGTTGCAGATGGTTTAACTGAACTTGCTAGTGAGCTAAAAACTAAAATTAACTTCTTTAAAGTCTAAGCATGTATTTAGATTTAGAGGTACGTTTAAATTTGAATATAGGGTTAAATTAGCTGTTGATATGCATTAATCGGGTAATTGAAATTTATCGCTATTAATGCAGGTCTTATAGAAGGCATGAGCTGAAAAGTTCATGCCTTTTTATTAGAAAACTTAACAATGACAGGAAATATAGGCCGCCCATGAAAAAACGCACCATAGCAACATTGTTCTCGACCCATGCCTTAGTGCTCGCCATTGGTTTTGGCGCTGGGATTTATGCCCTGCCAATTCTGACAGCACCTGAAGCGCCTAGTAGTGAACAAGTGTTATCCATTAGCGCCCAACAGCGATTTACCGCTCAATTTAATCGCGAGCTAAAAGACAGCGATGCATTACATTGGGGCGAAGGCACGGTCACTATCGGCGATGAATTTATCGCACTCGATGGCAAACTCTCACCTGGTCCCGACTTTAAAGTTTATTTGGCCAAAGAATTTGTAGAAACAGAAGCTGACTTCAATCGCTTAAAATCAGAAATGGTTCAGGTCGCTGACATCAAAACCTTCGATAACTTTTTAGTGCCGATAACGGCTAACGTGAATGTCGCTGAGTACAACACCTTAATCGTTTGGTGCGAGAGTTTTGGTCAATTTATTACTGCTGCACAGTATCAGCAGATAACGCAGTCATAAGGCTAACCACAACGCTATATACTCAACGCTCTTTATATCAATAGCTTCACCTGCGACCATATTTTTCTTAGCCAATAAAAAACCCTGCACAATGGCAGGGTTTTAAATATTAGCGTAAACGACTAATTACTTTTCAGAATCAGCTTCTTTGATTCTATCTAAGTTTTCAGTGTTTTCTAACCAAAGCGCATTAATGATGCCAAAAGCACAGGCTAGTAATACACCTAGTATCCAAGAGAAATACCACATAATGGCTCCTTAATTAATATAATGATGTCTTGTTCTTTTCGATGAACTCACGGTTCAAACGACCAAACATCTTGTAATAAGTCCAAGCGGTATAACTCAGTACAATCGGTACGAAAATGATTGCAGCCCAAGTCATCACATTAAGCGTAATTTCACTCGCTGTAGAATCCCACATTGTTAAGCTTACATTCGGGTCTAAAGAAGATGGCATGATGAATGGGAACATTGCTGCGCCACATGTCAAAATGATACCTGCAATAGCTAATGAGCTAAACAAGAATGCAAAACCACTACGGTTTAAACGGCTAGCAAGTACAACCAGTACTGGCATAAGCAGACCCAATACAGGGAATAACATCGTCAGTGGGTACTTATCGTAGTTAGCTAACCAAGCGCCAGCTTCAACCGCAACGGTTTTAGTCGTTGGGTTTGAAGGTCCAGCAGTGTCGATAGCAGAGGTAATGACGTAACCGTCGATACCATTTACTAACCAAACACCTGCAATAGCAAATAACACAGCAACTAAAAGGCCTGTAATTTGTGCCGCTTTAGCAGCACGAACACGTAGCTCACCTTCAGTCTTCATTTGTAGCCATGATGCACCTTGCATCACAAACATAAACGCTGCAATTAAACCTGCTAATAAACCAAATGGGTTTAATAGGCCGAATAAACCACCGTGGTAAGTTGCACGTAAGAACTGATCAAAATCAAACGGTACGCCTTGAAGCAAGTTACCAAACGCAACACCGATAATCAGCGGTGGTACGAAGCCACCAATACATAATGCATAATCCCACGACTTACGCCATCTTGGATCTTCAATTTTAGAGCGATAATCAAAGCCAACTGGACGTAGGAATAAGGCAAACAGTACCAACATCATAGCCACATAGAAGCCAGAGAAAGATACGCCATAAACCATAGGCCATGCAGCAAACAAAGCGCCACCAGCAGTAATTAACCAAACTTGGTTACCATCCCAGTGCGGGGCAATGGTATTAATCATAATACGGCGGTCAGTATCGTCTTTACCAATTACAGGTAATAACGCACCTACACCCATATCAAAACCGTCGGTCACAGAGAACCCTATTAGCAATACGCCAATCAGAGCCCACCAGATAAATCTTAGCATTTCATAATCAAACATAATCAGGTCCTCAGATTAAGCATCTTGGTTTTCAAAATGATATCTACCTGTCTTAAGGCTTGATGGGCCTAGACGAGCAAACTTAAACATTAAGAACAATTCAATCACTAATAGAATCGAGTAGAACACAGTGATAGAAATGATACTGAACCACAGATCCGAAGTCGTTAGACTTGAAGCTGACATGAAGGTCGGAAGCACTTCTGAAATAGTCCAAGGTTGACGACCGTATTCAGCCACAAACCAACCACATTCAATCGCAATCCAAGGCAGTGGTAAGCTGTAAAGCGCCGCACGTAATACCCAAGGCTTCTCTTCAATTTTATGACGTGTGCTTTGCCAGAATGCTGCGGCAAATACAAACAACATAATCATACCTGCACCAACCATGATACGGAATGACCAGAACATTGGCGCTACGTTAGGAATAGAATCCTTGGCAGCAGCTTTAATTTGTTCTTCAGTCGCGTCAACCACGTTTTCAGTGTAACGCTTAAGCAATAAGCCGTAACCTAAGTCACCTTTTGTTGCTTCAAAGTTTGCACGCAGTTCAGGGCTTTCATCGCCAGCTTTAAGCTGCTCGAGGAATGAATAAGCAACCATACCGTTACGAATGCGGATCTCATGCTCGTCGATTAAATCGATAATCCCTGTTACTTGCTCATCGATAGAACGCGTAGCAATGATACCCATTGCAAAAGGAATTTTAATCGCGAAGTCAGTTTCCATCTTCTCTTGATTTGGGAAACCTACCGCAGTAAATGCTGCTGGAGCTGGCTCAGTGTGCCACTCAGCTTCAATCGCTGCTAACTTAACGCGTTGTACTTCACCCACTTTATAGCCTGATTCATCACCTAACACGATAACTGACAGGATAGATGCCATACCGAAACTTGCTGCAATCGCAAACGAGCGACGAGCAAACGGTAAGTCACGACCTTTAAGGATGTAGTAAGAACTAATAGCTAGAACGAACATCGCACCGGCTACATAACCAGATGCCACTGTATGAACAAACTTAACTTGCGCTACAGGGTTAAATACCACTTCAGCGAAGCTAGTCATTTCCATACGCATGGTTTCGTAGTTAAACACAGAACCGACAGGGTTTTGCATCCAACCGTTGGCAACCAGAATCCATAACGCTGACATATTAGAAGCAATGGCGACTAACCAAGTTACTGCTAAATGCTGACGTTTACTGAATCGATCCCAACCGAAGAAGAACATACCCACTAGAGTCGACTCTAGGAAGAATGCCATTAAGCCTTCAATTGCGAGTGGTGCGCCGAAAATATCACCCACATAATGTGAGAAATATGCCCAGTTAGTACCGAACTGGAATTCCATTGCTAAACCGGTGGTAACACCTAGTGCAAAGTTAATCCCGAATAACTTACCCCAAAACTTGGTCATATCTTTATAGATTTGATTATCAGTCATCACATAAAGCGATTCCATAATAGCCAAAATAAAAGCTAGACCTAAAGTTAAAGGTACAAACAGAAAGTGGTACATGGCTGTTAGCGCGAACTGCAATCGTGACAGCTCTACAACCTCTTCAATAATCATTGGCGACTCCTTACTCGGTACATCCAAATGCCATGATGATTCCCATCAATCACAACAAGTGCCATTGCAGGAAAAATTTTATTTAAAAGTAATGCTCTTTTTAACATGTTAATTCAATGTTAACTAAGCGCTTTTATAACATTCTACGAAAACTCAATTTAGCCAGATAAAACACAAATAATGTGAGACTCACATCACACTTAATCACATAACGTGACTGCGATCGTGACTGCCATTATTTACCTTTTAGTTTGCCTTTTAAATTCAATAACTTACAGCAAACAACAAATGCTGCAGACCTTTAATTTATACCACCGAAATTTGACCTCAATCAACAAAATGACTTATAAAAAATGGGTTTTTTGCGGGTTTTGAGTAGGTGCGCAAAGTACCACCTTTTAGGTGTTGACCCTACCGCTGATAGCTGGTAGGGATTTATTTACATTTTTGTAAAATCACTAAGTCTAAACTATCTAAAACTAATGGAAACATTATCAAACCCCAAAATTAACTTTTTACATATCTGCAATAGATTTAC
>NZ_MCUF01000067.1:0-30867 GCF_002873615.1 Shewanella sp. 10N.286.51.B7 | reverse complement strand
AAGCTTCGGCTTCCTTTTTTTGTTTTATAGATTTTTTTTAACTTTTGCTTATGTTCTCTAGTGTCGACCTTGCGAACTGACTAGAATAAGAATACAATCTATGGCCGATTTTTGACCCTGAGCTGATGCTTTTCGTGGCTAAACTCGGAAGTACTATTTGATAAAATGGTACATATTTATCAAATTTAAGCTCAGGTCTTAGTGAGTAACGGAACCAACCGATGACGACAAATACTGAAAACCAGAATAATTCTCTGGATATTGTTAAGTGGGGCATTGCAGTTATATTGATTGCCGCCGCTGTTATTGGCAACCAAGCATTTGGCGAAGCCAGTGTTGTAGTACGCGCATTAGGCGTAATTGTTGCCTTTGTAATTGCAGGCTTTATTGCTCTGCAAACGGTAAAGGGTAAAGAAGCTTTATCTTTTGCTCGTGAAGCTCACATTGAAGTACGTAAAGTGGTTTGGCCTACGCGTCAAGAAGCGCTGAACACAACATTCATTGTTCTTGCTGCAACAGCTGTCGTAGCCGTTATCCTTTGGGGTTTCGACTGGGTACTATTGCGCGTTGTTAACCTAATTACTGGCGTATAGGCATTTACATGACTGAAGCAACAGAAGCAAAAAAAAGATGGTATGTCATTCAAGCATTCTCAGGCTATGAAGGCCGAGTAGTAAAAACATTGCTTGAACATATTAAGATGCACAACATGGAAGATTACTTTGCAGAGGTATTAGTACCGACTGAAGAAGTAGTTGAAATGCGTGATGGTCAACGTCGCAAGAGCGAACGTAAATTCTTCCCTGGCTATGTATTAGTCCAAATGGAAATGAATGACGAAAGCTGGCACTTAGTGAAAAGCATTCCACGAGTAATGGGCTTCATTGGTGGGACTTCAGATCGTCCAGCACCAATCTCAGACAAAGAAGCGGATGCCATTCTTCAGCGTTTACAAGATACCGTTGAGTCTCCTACTCATCGCGTTATGTTTGAACCTGGTGAAGTTGTTCGTGTTAACGATGGTCCATTTGCTGACTTTAATGGCACCATTGAAGAAGTTGATTACGATAAGAACCGCGTTAAGGTTTCAGTAATGATCTTCGGTCGTTCTACTCCAGTTGAGTTAGACTTCCAGCAAGTTGAAAAGAACTGATTAAATTAAATACAAATAGTATTTGTTTGCGGGTGCGGATTTTAGTATAATCCGCACCCGTTGTTTTCAAGGGGAGCTCATTGGCATGTAGCCGATAGCGTTTGAACCCAAATTGAGGAAATGTCGACATGGCAAAGAAAATTGAAGCTTATATTAAGCTACAAGTAGCAGCCGGTGCTGCAAACCCGTCTCCACCAGTTGGTCCTGCTCTAGGTCAAAAAGGTGTGAACATCATGGAATTCTGTAAAGCATTCAACGCTCGTACTGAAAAGTTCGACAAAGGTATGCCGATTCCTGTTGTTATCACTGTATACAACGATCGTTCTTTCACGTTCGAAACTAAGACTCCTCCTGCATCTTTCTTATTATTGAAAGCTGCCGGTCTTAAGTCTGGTTCTGGCCGTCCAAATACCGAAAAAGTTGGAACTATCAAGCGCAGCGCTGTTCAGGAAATTGCTGAAACAAAAGCGACTGATATGACTGGTGCCGATGTTGAAGCGATGATGCGTTCAATTGAAGGTACTGCACGTTCAATGGGTTTGGTAGTAGAGGACTAATATAATGGCAAAGCTAACTAAGCGCATGCGCGTAATCCGCGAGAAAATCGACGGAACTAAAAGCTACGATATCAATGAAGCTGTTTCTTTATTAAAAGAACTTGCTACTGCTAAATTCGTAGAAAGTGTTGACGTTGCTGTTAACCTAGGTATTGATCCTCGTAAATCAGATCAAAACGTTCGTGGCGCTACAGTATTACCACATGGTACTGGCCGTGAAGTTCGTGTTGCTGTGTTCACACAGGGCGCAAACGCTGAAGCAGCTAAA
This sequence comes from Shewanella sp. 10N.286.51.B7, assembly GCF_002873615.1. Taxonomy (NCBI): domain Bacteria; kingdom Pseudomonadati; phylum Pseudomonadota; class Gammaproteobacteria; order Alteromonadales; family Shewanellaceae; genus Shewanella; species Shewanella sp. 10N.286.51.B7. The sequence goes on along the minus strand of NZ_MCUF01000067.1, from coordinate 28,889 downwards.
GAAGCTGGTGCAGAGTTAGTTGGTATGGACGAACTTGCTGCACAAGTTAAAGCTGGCGAAATGAACTTCGACGTAGTTATCGCATCTCCAGATGCAATGCGCGTTGTTGGTCAATTAGGTCAAATCTTAGGCCCACGTGGTCTAATGCCTAACCCAAAAACTGGTACAGTAACGCCAAATGTTGCTGAAGCAGTTAAAAATGCCAAAGCCGGTCAAGTTCGTTACCGTAACGACAAGAATGGCATTATCCACACTACTATTGGTAAAGTGGATTTTGAACCAGCACAGCTTAAAGAAAACTTAGAAGCGTTAGTCGCAGCACTGAAAAAGGCTAAGCCTGCAGTTGCTAAAGGCGTATACGTGAAAAAAGTTAGCATCTCTACCACTATGGGTGCAGGTGTAGTTATCGACCAGGGTACTCTGGAAGAAGCTAAGTAATATACAAAGCGAGCGTATTAGTCTATAATGCGCGCACTTTGTGGGTTGAGGTCTGTTTTCGACAATGTTGAAAACAGGTTTCCGTCCAAGACCGTAGGTGTTTTCTTAGGATAACTTAATTTCCTACGTAGACGGTGTCAGACCCCCCAGATAGATTTTGTTCTGCTGGAAATCTGCACCGTAAGTCGTTAAACACATAAGTGTTTAATATGGTAAATACTAGGGATATCCCTAGGTAGAATCCAGGAGTAAAGCCAATGGCATTAAGACTCGAAGACAAAAAAGCGATTGTTGCTGAAGTCAACGAAGCAGCCAAAGGTGCTTTATCTGCAGTTGTAGCCGATTCACGCGGTGTAACTGTAGGTGATATGACCGGTCTGCGTAAAGCAGCTCGTGAAGCTGGTGTTTATGTACGTGTAGTACGTAATACATTAGTTAAACGCGCTGTAGTTGGTACTGATTTTGAGTGCCTATCTGACACGTTTACTGGTCCTACTTTAATTGCATTTTCTACTGAGCACCCAGGTGCTGCAGCGCGTCTTCTAAAAGATTTCGCAACTGCACAAGAAAAGTTTGAAATTAAAGCAGCAGCCTTTGAAGGGGAAGTAATCCCTGCAGCAGATATTGATCGTTTAGCGAAATTACCAACTTACGACGAAGCACTAGCTCAGTTGATGATGACTATGAAAGAAGCATCTGCTGGCAAGTTTGTTCGTACATTGGCCGCTCTTCGCGATCAAAAAGAAGCAGCTTAATATTTTATTAGCCGCTTAAATTTATTGAATTCAGTACAATAGGAATTTTTTGTTATGTCTATCACAAAAGACCAAATCTTAGAAGCTTTCGCAGAAATGTCTGTAATGGAAGTTGTTGAACTTATCGAAGCAATGGAAGAGAAATTCGGCGTTTCAGCTGCTGCAGCAGTAGTTGCTGGCGGCGCAGAAGGCGGCGCAGCTGCTGCTGAGCAAACCGAATTTGACGTTGTTATGACTTCTTTCGGTGCTAACAAAGTTGCTGTTATTAAAGCACTTCGTGGCGCTACAGGTCTTGGCCTGAAAGAAGCTAAAGCTATGGCTGAATCTGCACCAGTTGCAGTTAAAGAAGCTATCACTAAAGAAGAAGCAGAAGCCCTTAAAGGCGATCTAGAAGCTGCTGGCGCTGAAGTAGAAGTTAAGTAAGTTATACTCTAACTTACCACCTCCCGAGAAATCGGGCGGAGGCTGGCGGTTTTTTAACCGTCGGCCTTTTTTGCGCTATATGCGCAGGCGATTTTTTATTCACCGTTTGTCGCCAGTTATTAGCAGTTCCTAGCAGAGATTACTGGTTAGGTTCTTGCCATCAACGGTGATGGGCAAACGTGCTGTTATAATACTTATATTATTTCAGTCTTGGTCACATCTCGTAAGTAGAGGAAACCCATGGTTTACTCCTATTCTGAAAAGAAGCGTATTCGTAAAGACTTTGGCAAACGTCAAAAAGTTTTGGATATTCCGTACCTATTGTCTATTCAGTTAGACTCTTTTAAGAAGTTCACCGATCAAGATCCTACGGGTGAACGCGGCTTTGAAGCTGCATTCCGTAGCGTTTTTCCCATCAAGAGCTTTTCTGGCAATTCTGAACTGCAATATGTCAGTTACAAGCTAGGCGAGCCAGTTTTTGATGTGAAAGAGTGTCAGATCCGCGGTGTTACATATTCAGCGCCATTACGCGTGAAATTGCGTATGGTTTTATATGACCGTGAAGCTGCGCCAGGCACAGTTAAAGATATTAAAGAACAAGAAGTCTACATGGGTGATATCCCATTAATGACTGATAACGGTACTTTTGTTATCAATGGTACTGAGCGTGTTATCGTGTCTCAGTTACACCGTTCACCTGGTGTATTCTTTGATCATGACCGTGGTAAAACCCACTCTTCTGGTAAGGTGCTATATAACGCACGTATTATTCCTTACCGTGGTTCATGGCTTGACTTTGAATTTGATCCAAAAGATGCCTTATTTGTACGTATTGACCGTCGTCGTAAATTACCAGCGACGATCATGCTACGTGCATTAGAGTTTTCTACTCAAGAAATCTTAGACTTATTCTTCGAACGTATTCAGTTCAAGATTAAGCAAGATTCACTTGTTATGGCACTTGTGCCTGATCGCCTCCGTGGTGAGACAGCAAGTTATGACATTAAAGATTCTGAAGGCAAATTACTTGTTGAATCTGGTCGTCGTATTACTGCTCGTCATATTAAGCAGCTTGAAAAAACCAATACAACTGAACTTGAAGTACCAGTTGACTATATCGTTGGCAAATACGCTGCTCAAGATTACATCGATACAGATACTGGTGAAGTACTTGTTAGCGCAAATGCCGAAATCACCCTTGAAGACCTAGCTAAACTTTCTTTAGCGGGTATCAAAGACGTTGATACATTGTTTATCAACGATTTGGATCATGGTGCATACATCTCAGACACATTACGCATTGATTCAACAACTAACCGCTTAGAAGCATTAGTTGAGATCTACCGTATGATGCGTCCTGGTGAGCCACCAACCAAAGATGCTGCTGAAGGCTTATTCCAGAACTTGTTCTTCAGTGAAGAACGTTATGACTTATCTAAAGTAGGTCGTATGAAGTTCAACCGTCGTCTTGAGATTGCTGATGACGAAGGTGCTGGCGTACTGTCTAAAGAAGACATCGTACACGTTATGAAGAAAATCATCGAAATCCGTAACGGTTACGATGAAGTCGATGACATTGACCATCTAGGTAACCGTCGTATTCGTAGCGTAGGTGAAATGGCTGAAAACCAATTCCGTGTTGGTCTAGTTCGTGTTGAGCGTGCTGTTCGTGAACGTCTATCTTTAGGCGATCTGAATGAGCTTATGCCACAAGATCTAATCAACGCTAAGCCTATCTCTGCGGCAGTGAAAGAATTCTTTGGTTCTTCACAATTGTCACAGTTCATGGATCAAAACAACCCGTTGTCAGAAGTAACGCATAAACGTCGTATTTCTGCTCTTGGTCCTGGTGGTTTAACACGTGAACGTGCTGGTTTCGAAGTACGTGACGTACATCCAACTCACTACGGTCGTTTGTGTCCGATTGAAACGCCAGAGGGACCAAACATTGGTCTAATTAACTCATTGGCAAGTTTCGCGCGTACAAACTCGTATGGCTTCCTTGAAACCCCTTATCGTAAAGTGGTTGATTGTGTGGTTACTGATGAAGTTGAATACTTATCAGCAATCGAAGAAGGCCGATATGTGATTGCACAGGCAAACATTGAAATTGATTCTTCAAACCGTATGCTTGAAGAGCAAATTGCTTGTCGTCATAAAGGTGAATCTACCTTTATGCGTGCTGCTGATATCCAGTATATGGATGTATCACCACAACAGATTATTTCTGTTGCAGCATCACTAATTCCGTTCTTAGAACACGATGATGCTAACCGTGCATTGATGGGTGCAAACATGCAACGTCAAGCCGTACCGACTTTAAGAGCTGATAAGCCTCTTGTTGGTACTGGTATTGAACGTACTCTTGCTGTTGACTCAGGTGTTGTTGTTGCTGCGAAACGTGGTGGTGTTATCGACTATGTTGATGCTGGCCGTATCGTAGTAAAAGTTAACGAAGCAGAATTGACGCCAGGCGAAGCCGGTATCGATATCTATAACTTAACTAAATACACTCGTTCTAACCAAAACACTTGTATTAACCAACGCCCTTGTTGTTCTGTTGGTGACCCAATTGTTCGTGGTGATGTTTTAGCTGATGGTCCGTCTACCGATTTAGGTGACTTGGCTTTAGGTCAAAACATGCGTATCGCATTCATGCCTTGGAACGGTTATAACTTCGAAGATTCGATCTTAATCTCTGAGCGCGTAGCGCAAGAGGATCGTTTCACTACTATTCATATTCAAGAGCTTTCATGTATTGCTCGTGATACGAAACTAGGTAGCGAAGAAATTACTGCTGATATTCCAAATGTAGGTGAATCTGCTCTGTCTAAATTAGATGAGTCAGGTATTGTTTACATTGGTGCTGAAGTCAAAGGCGGCGACATTCTAGTTGGTAAAGTGACACCTAAAGGTGAAACACAGCTGACTCCAGAAGAGAAACTCCTCCGAGCTATTTTTGGTGAAAAAGCTTCTGATGTTAAGGACAGCTCTTTACGTGTACCTAACTCTGTTAAAGGCACCATCATCGATGTTCAAGTATTCACTCGTGACGGTATCGAAAAAGATAAACGTGCGCTTGAAATTGAAGAGATGCATGTTGGCCAAGCTCGTAAAGATTTAGGCGAAGAGTTCCAAATCCTTGAAGAAGGTGTTTTGAGCCGTGCGCGTAACTTGTTACTTGCTGCAGGTTTCTCTCAGGAGAAAATCGCTGAATTACCACGTAAAGATGTGTTGATTCAGGTTATCGAAGATGAAGCGAAGCAAACTGAGCTTGAGCAATTAGCTGAGCAACATGAAGAGCTAAAAGCTGACTTTGATAAGAAGTTTGAAGTTAAACGTCGTAAGATCACCCAAGGTGATGACTTAGCACCTGGTGTACTGAAGATTGTTAAGGTTTACCTTGCAGTTAAACGTACTATCCAGCCTGGTGATAAGATGGCGGGTCGTCACGGTAACAAAGGTGTAATTTCTAAGATTTGTCCTATTGAAGACATGCCATACGATGAAACTGGTGATCCAGTAGATATCGTACTAAACCCATTGGGCGTACCATCGCGTATGAACATTGGTCAGGTATTAGAGGTTCACATGGGGGCTGCTGCAAAGGGTATCGGTAATCGAATTACTGCTATGCTTGAAGAGCAACGTGAAATTGCTGAACTTCGCGATTATATTCAGAAAGTTTATGATCTAGGTGACGACGTTCTTCAGAAAGTCGATATCAATACATTCTCTGATCATGAAGTAGTGCGTCTGGCTAAAAACCTTAAAGGTGGTATTCCAGTTGCTACACCAGCTTTCGATGGTGCTAAAGAGAAAGAGATCAAGGAAATGCTGCTATTAGCAGGATTACCTGACTCAGGCCAGTTGACGTTATGTGACGGCCGTACCGGTAACGAATTTGAGCGTAAAGTAACTGTTGGTTACATGTACATGCTTAAATTGAACCATTTAGTTGATGACAAGATGCACGCCCGTTCAACCGGTTCGTACAGCTTAGTAACTCAACAACCATTGGGCGGTAAAGCTCAATTTGGTGGTCAACGTTTCGGTGAGATGGAAGTATGGGCACTAGAAGCATACGGTGCTGCATATACTCTTCAGGAAATGCTAACGGTTAAATCAGATGACGTTAACGGTCGTACTCAGATGTATAAAAACATCGTCGACGGTAACCATCAGATGCACCCAGGCATGCCTGAGTCTTTCAACGTATTGTTGAAGGAAATTCGTTCACTTGGTATTAATATCGAGTTGGATCAAGAGTAAGCATCGCTCTTAAGCAATGTTTGGTAACCAAGGATGCTTTGCTTAGCAAAGCATCTGGTTTAACTCCTTCAGGAGAGAAACGTGAAAGACTTATTAAAGTTTCTTAAACAGCAAAGCAAGACTGAAGAATTTAACGGAATCAAAATTGGTCTGGCTTCGCCTGACCTAATCCGTTCTTGGTCTTTTGGTGAAGTTAAAAAGCCAGAGACAATTAACTACCGTACTTTTAAACCTGAACGTGAAGGTTTATTTTGTGCGCGTATTTTCGGTCCTGTAAAAGATTACGAATGTTTGTGTGGTAAATACAAGCGTTTGAAGCACCGTGGTGTTATTTGTGAGAAGTGTGGCGTTGAAGTTACACAGACTAAAGTACGTCGTGAGCGTATGGGTCATATTGATCTTGCAAGCCCAGTTGCACATATTTGGTTCTTGAAATCACTTCCGAGTCGTATCGGTTTGATGCTTGATATGACATTACGTGATATTGAGCGCGTACTGTATTTTGAATCTTTCGTTGTGATCGAGCCTGGCATGACCAGCCTTGAACGCGGCCAAATGCTGACAGAAGAAACATATCTTGATGCATTAGAAGAATACGGTGACGAGTTCGAAGCTAAAATGGGTGCTGAAGCAGTCTTAGACTTGCTACGTGCAATCAATTTAGAAGAACAAATTGATCAAATGCGTGAAGAGTTGCCTTCAATTAACTCTGAAACCCGTCGTAAGAAGGTCACTAAGCGCCTTAAACTGATGGAAGCATTCTTCACTTCTGGCAACAAGCCTGAGTGGATGATCTTAAAAGTTTTACCAGTTCTACCACCTGATTTACGTCCTCTAGTACCACTAGATGGCGGACGTTTTGCTACGTCTGATTTGAACGACCTTTACCGTCGTGTAATCAACCGTAACAACCGTCTAAAGCGTCTATTAGATCTAGCTGCTCCAGACATTATCGTACGTAACGAAAAGCGTATGTTACAAGAGTCTGTTGATGCACTACTAGATAATGGTCGTCGTGGTCGTGCTATTACAGGTTCTAACAAGCGTCCGCTTAAATCTTTGGCTGATATGATCAAAGGTAAGCAAGGTCGTTTCCGTCAGAACTTACTTGGTAAGCGTGTAGATTACTCTGGTCGTTCGGTTATTACCGTAGGTCCTACTTTACGTTTGCATCAGTGTGGTCTTCCTAAGAAGATGGCACTTGAGCTATTCAAACCATTCATCTATGGCAAGTTAGAGGGTCGCGGTTTAGCTACGACTATTAAAGCTGCTAAGAAAATGGTTGAACGTGAACAGGCTGAAGTATGGGATGTACTTGACGAAGTAATTCGTGAACATCCAGTAATGCTTAACCGTGCACCAACACTTCATAGACTGGGTATTCAAGCATTTGAACCAGTTCTTATTGAAGGTAAAGCAATCCAATTGCACCCATTAGTATGTGCGGCATATAACGCCGACTTCGATGGTGACCAAATGGCTGTGCACGTACCGTTAACGCTTGAAGCTCAATTAGAAGCTCGTTCGTTAATGATGTCGACTAACAACATTCTTTCTCCTGCGAATGGTGAGCCTGTAATTACTCCGTCACAAGACGTTGTATTAGGTCTTTACTACACTAGCCGAGAATGTGTGAACGGTCGCGGTGAAGGCATGTCATTTATGTCTGTTGATGAAGTTGAAAAAGCTTACGCTACCGGCGCTGCAGAATTGCATGCTCGTGTAAAAGTTCGCATTACAGAAACTTCAGTAACAGATAATGGTGAGAAGACTCAAAACCGTCGTATCGTAGATACTACAGTCGGTCGTGCATTGTTATCGCAGATATTGCCAAAAGGCTTACCGTATGAACTGGTTAACCAGAACATGGGTAAGAAGCAAATCTCGAAATTGCTGAACACTTGTTACCGTACACTAGGTCTTAAAGATACTGTTATCTTCGCTGACCAATTAATGTATACCGGTTTCCGTTATGCGACTATCTCTGGTGCCTCTGTTGGTATCAACGATATGGTTATCCCGGACGAGAAGTACACTTTAGTTGAAGAAGCTGAACGTGAAGTGCTTGAAATTCAAGAGCAGTTCCAATCAGGTCTTGTTACCGCTGGTGAGCGTTACAACAAAGTTATCGATATCTGGGCAAGCACCAACGATAAAATCTCTAAAGCGATGATGGACAACTTGAAAAAAGAAGTTGTTATCAACCGTGATGGCGAAGAAGAAGAGCAAGATTCGTTTAACAGCATCTATATGATGGCTGACTCGGGCGCTCGTGGTAGTGCTGCACAGATTCGTCAGCTAGCGGGTATGCGTGGTCTGATGGCTAAGCCGGATGGCTCAATCATCGAAACCCCAATTACTGCTAACTTCCGTGAAGGTCTGAACGTATCACAATACTTCATCTCTACTCACGGTGCGCGTAAAGGTCTTGCCGATACCGCATTGAAAACAGCTAACTCGGGTTACCTAACTCGTCGTCTTGTTGATGTTGCACAAGATTTAGTTGTTATTGAAGATGATTGTGGTTCTGTTGGTGGTTTGACTATGAAGCCGTTGATTGAAGGTGGTGATGTTAAAGAACCTCTTCGTGAACGTGTTCTAGGTCGTGTCGTCTCAGTTGACGTACTTGAGCCAGGTACTGAAAAAGTATTGGCTCCACGTAACACATTACTAGATGAAGCTTGGTGTGATCTATTAGAAGAGCATAGCGTCGATGAAGTTATCGTTCGTTCTGTTATTTCTTGTGAAACCGACTTCGGTGTGTGTGCTGCTTGTTACGGTCGTGATTTAGCACGTGGTCATATTATTAACCACGGTGAAGCTATCGGTGTTGTAGCTGCTCAGTCAATTGGTGAGCCAGGTACACAGCTTACGATGCGTACCTTCCATATTGGTGGTGCAGCATCTCGTGACTCAGCTGACAACAATGTTCAAGTTAAAAACAGTGGTACTTTGAAGTTACATAACGCTAAACACGTTACTAGCATCGAGAACAAACTGGTTATCGTATCGCGTTCTTCTGAAGTTGCGATTATTGATGAACTTGGTCGTGAGAAAGAACGTTACCGTGTACCTTACGGTACAGTACTAGAACAACTTGAAGATACGGAAGTGACATCAGGCGCAATTATTGCGAACTGGGACCCACATACTCACCCTATCATTTCAGAAGTTGCGGGTACGGTTAAATTCGTCGATATGATTGAAGGCGTTACTATGACGCGTCAAACAGACGACTTAACAGGTCTTTCTTCGGTTGTCGTTATCGATCCAGGTGCTCGTCCTACTGCAGGTAAAGAAATGCGTCCTGCTATTCGTCTAATCGACAATAGCGGTAATGATCTTATGATCCCGGGTACTGAAGTACCTGCGCAATACTTCTTACCAGGTAACGCGATTGTAGCTAAAGATGATAACTCTGAAATCAACGTTGGTGACGCATTAGCACGTATTCCTCAAGAATCGTCTAAAACACGCGATATTACCGGTGGTCTACCACGAGTTGCTGACTTGTTCGAAGCGCGTAAGCCAAAAGAACCCGCTATTCTTGCTGAAATCTCAGGTACCATTTCGTTTGGTAAAGAGACTAAAGGTAAGGTTCGTCTAGTTATCAGTCCTGCTGATGGCAGTGAACACTACGAAGAGATGATCCCTAAGTGGCGTAATCTTAACGTGTTCGAAGGTGAAAAAGTTGAACGTGGTGAAGTTATCGCTGACGGCCCAGAAGCTGCACATGACATCTTGCGTTTACGTGGTATCCATCATGTTGCTAACTACATTGTTGATGAAGTCCAAGACGTTTACCGTCTACAGGGCGTAAAAATCAACGATAAGCATATTGAAGTTATCATTCGCCAAATGCTACGTAAGTGCTTAATCACTGATGCTGGTGATTCGAACTTCTTAGCTGGTGAACAAGCAGAAGTTGCTCGCGTGAACATTGCTAACCGTGAGCTTGAAGCTCAAGGCAAAGCGCCTGCTAAGTTTGAGCGTGAATTACTCGGTATTACCAAAGCTTCTTTGGCTACTGAATCATTCATCTCTGCTGCATCGTTCCAAGAAACGACGCGTGTACTAACTGAAGCAGCTGTTGGTGGTAAGAGTGATCAATTACGTGGTCTGAAAGAAAACGTAATCGTTGGTCGTCTGATCCCAGCTGGTACTGGTTATGCGTATCACACCGCTCGTAACGAAGCGCGTGCTAATGTTAAAGATGAAGGTGCAGAAGCACCTGTCATCACTGCTAGTGAAGCAGAGAAAAACTTAGCCGACTTACTTAACTTGGCCGGAAGTGCTGACTAAAGTAAACGTTATGTTAAAAAAAGGCGCCTTTGGCGCCTTTTTTATTGGGAATTGCACGAAAAGTTGTCTATTTCTTGACAGTTGGCCAATACCTTTCTAAACTTTCGCGTCCCATCATAGTGGGATATAGATTTTTCACACAAAATTGTTGAGATTATTCAACTGAACGGAGCTATTCATGGCAACTGTAAACCAGTTGGTACGTAAGCCTCGCTCGCCAAAAGTCGAAAAGACTAATGTGCCAGCGTTGGATTCGTGTCCACAAAAACGTGGTGTTTGTACTCGTGTTTACACTACAACACCTAAAAAACCTAACTCTGCACTACGTAAAGTAGCACGTGTTCGCTTAACTAACGGTTTCGAAGTTACTTCGTACATCGGTGGTGAAGGTCACAATTTGCAGGAACATAGTGTAATTCTAATCCGTGGCGGTCGTGTTAAAGATCTACCGGGTGTGCGTTACCACACTATTCGCGGTGCATTAGATTGTGCTGGCGTTAGTGCTCGTCGCCAAGGCCGTTCTAAGTACGGTGCTAAGCGTCCTAAGTCATAACTTGTCCGTTTAAGTAAGGCCAAGCTAGTTATAAATATTCCAGTTTTGGAAATACCTGAAGCATACGGAGAATTGTTATGCCAAGACGTCGCGTTGTAGGACAACGTAAAATCCTACCAGATCCAAAGTTTAAAAGTGAGTTGTTGGCTAAGTTCATCAACGTCATTATGGTTGACGGTAAAAAGTCAACTTCTGAAAAAATTATCTACAAGGCACTTGATGTTGTCGCTGAGAAAAAAAGCGAAGATCATTTAAGTATCCTTGAAGCAGCTCTTGATAACGTACGCCCTTCAGTCGAGGTTAAATCTCGTCGTGTTGGTGGTTCTACTTATCAAGTACCATGTGAAGTTCGTCCAGTGCGTCGTAACGCACTAGCGATGCGCTGGTTAGTTGAAGCTGCTCGCAAGCGTGGTGAAAAATCTATGGCTCTACGTCTAGCAGGTGAAATGTTAGACGCATCTGAAAACAAAGGTACTGCTGTTAAGAAGCGTGAAGACGTGCATCGCATGGCTGAAGCTAACAAAGCCTTTGCTCATTACCGTTGGTAATTTGATGGAGTGGGCGTTAGCCCACTCCATATTGTTGATATTTACTAAAGCATAGCTTTAGGTGAGAGGGTATAAATAGTGGCTCGTACAACCCCAATTGAGCGTTATCGAAATATCGGTATTGTTGCTCATGTGGATGCAGGTAAAACTACCACAACAGAACGTGTTCTGTTCTATACCGGTTTGTCTCATAAAATCGGTGAGGTGCATGACGGCGCCGCTACTACTGACTGGATGGTACAAGAGCAAGAGCGTGGTATTACTATCACCTCAGCTGCTGTGACGACTTTCTGGCGTGGTATGGATGCTCAATTCACCGAACATCGCATTAATATCATCGATACCCCTGGTCACGTTGATTTTACTATTGAAGTCGAGCGCTCGTTACGCGTACTTGATGGCGCTGTGGTTGTATTCTGCGGTTCATCAGGTGTAGAGCCTCAATCTGAGACTGTTTGGCGTCAAGCCAACAAGTATGAAGTCCCACGCATGGTTTTCGTCAATAAGATGGATCGTGCTGGTGCTGACTTTGATAGTGTCATTGACCAAATCCGTAACCGCTTAGGTGCTACTTGTGTTCCAATTCAATTAAATATTGGTGCAGAAGAAAACTTCAAAGGGGTTATTGATTTAATTAAGATGAAAGCGATTAACTGGTCTGAAGAAGATCAGGGTACGACTTTCTCTTATGAAGAAATTCCCGCAGATCTTTTAGCCAAGGCTGAAGAAATGCATGAGTATCTTGTGGAAAGTGCAGCCGAAGCCTCTGATGAACTGATGGAAAAGTACCTTGAAGAAGGTACTTTATCTGAAGCAGAGATTAAGTTAGCACTACGTCAGCGCACAATTAACAACGAAATCGTTTTAGCAACTTGTGGTTCTGCTTTTAAGAACAAAGGTGTTCAGGCGGTGTTGGATGCGGTAGTTGACTACCTTCCTGCTCCTGTCGAAGTTCCTGCAATTAAGGGTGTCGATGAGAACGAGAATGAAGTAGAACGCCCATCGGACGATAACGCACCATTTGCTGCGTTAGCGTTTAAGATTGCGACTGATCCATTTGTTGGAACTTTAACCTTTATCCGTGTATATTCAGGCGTACTAGAGTCGGGTGCTGCGGTTTACAATTCTGTTAAACAGAAACGTGAGCGTGTCGGTCGAATCGTACAAATGCATGCTAATGACCGTACTGAACTGAAAGAAGTTCGTGCTGGTGATATTGCTGCGGCAATCGGTTTAAAAGATGTGACAACAGGCGATACTCTTTGCGCAAACGATCATAAAGTGATTCTAGAGCGAATGGAGTTTCCAGAACCTGTAATTACCATTGCCGTTGAGCCTCGCTCTAAAGCAGACCAAGATAAAATGGGGATTGCGCTACAAAAGTTAGCGGCTGAAGATCCTTCTTTTAGAGTGGAAACTGATGAAGAGTCAGCTCAAACTTTGATTTCTGGCATGGGTGAATTACATTTAGATATTATCGTTGACCGCATGCGTCGCGAATTTAATGTCGAATGTAACGTAGGTAAACCTCAGGTTGCCTATCGTGAAACGATTCGCTCTTCAGTTGAAGTGGAAGGTAAATTCATACGTCAATCAGGTGGACGTGGTCAATTTGGTCATGTTTGGCTTAAGGTTGAACCATTGGAAGATGGTGCTGGCTATGAATTTGTCAATGAAGTTGTTGGTGGTGCAGTTCCTCGTGAATTCATCCCTTCAGTAGACAAAGGTATTCAAGAGCAAATGAAAAACGGTGTTTTAGCCGGTTATCCTATGCTCGATGTGAAAGTGACTTTATTTGATGGCTCATATCATGATGTCGATTCAAATGAGATGGCTTTCAAAATTGCAGGTTCAATGGGCTTCAAAAAGGGTGCGCTAGAAGCAAGCCCTGTGCTATTAGAACCTACAATGAAAGTGGAAATTACCACGCCAGAAAATAACATGGGCGATGTAGTAGGTGACTTAAACCGACGTCGTGGTGTTATTGATGGTATGGACGATGGCTTGGGTGGTGTTAAAATTATCCATGCGACAGTTCCACTATCAGAAATGTTTGGTTATGCAACTGATTTGCGTAGTGCAACTCAGGGGCGTGCTTCTTACTCTATGGAGTTTGCTAAGTATGCTGACGCACCATCAAACATTGCAAATGCGATTATTGAATCACGTACCTAAAAACTTAGGTGCTTTACTAAATGTTATATAGCTCGTAATCGAGCACTTCTGAAAAGAAAGGAATATATCGTGGCTAAAGAAAAATTTGAACGTAATAAACCACACGTAAACGTGGGTACAATCGGTCACGTCGACCATGGTAAAACAACGCTAACTGCTGCAATCTCAGCTGTTTTAACCAAAACTTACGGTGGTGAAGTTAAAGATTTCGCACAAATCGATAACGCTCCAGAAGAGCGTGAGCGCGGTATTACAATTAATACTTCTCACATCGAATATGACACACCTACTCGTCACTACGCACACGTAGATTGTCCTGGTCACGCCGATTATGTTAAAAACATGATTACTGGTGCTGCACAAATGGATGGCGCTATCTTAGTAGTTGCTGCTACAGATGGTCCTATGCCACAAACACGTGAGCACATCCTGCTTTCACGTCAGGTTGGTGTACCTTTCATCATCGTATTCATGAACAAATGTGACATGGTTGACGATGAAGAACTACTTGAATTAGTAGAAATGGAAGTTCGTGAACTTCTTTCTGAATATGACTTCCCAGGTGATGACTTACCAGTTATCCAAGGTTCTGCGCTTAAAGCTCTTGAAGGCGATTCAGCTTGGGAACCAAAGATTATCGAACTAGCAGAAGCGTTAGATTCGTACATCCCTGAGCCAGAGCGTGACATCGATAAGCCGTTCCTACTTCCAATTGAAGATGTATTCTCAATTTCAGGTCGTGGTACAGTTGTTACTGGTCGTGTTGAGCGTGGTATCATCCGCGTTGGTGAAGAAGTTGAAATCGTTGGTGTTAAAGAAACGACTAAGACTACTTGTACTGGTGTTGAAATGTTCCGCAAGCTTCTAGACGAAGGTCGTGCTGGCGAAAACTGTGGTGTTCTTTTACGTGGTACTAAGCGTGAAGACGTTGAACGTGGTCAAGTATTGGCACAGCCAGGTACTATCACACCTCACACTACTTTCGAATCAGAAGTATACGTACTAAGCAAAGAAGAAGGCGGACGTCACACTCCATTCTTCAAAGGCTACCGTCCACAGTTCTACTTCCGTACAACTGACGTAACTGGTACTATCGAGCTTCCAGAAGGCGTAGAAATGGTAATGCCTGGTGATAACATCAAAATGGTTGTTACACTAATCTACCCAATCGCGATGGACGACGGTTTACGTTTCGCTATCCGTGAAGGTGGCCGTACTGTTGGTGCTGGTGTTGTAGCTAAAATCGTTGCTTAATAGCGACCTTTAGTTAACACTTTAAAAAGGAAGCTTCGGCTTCCTTTTTTGTTTCTATTGCTTTTTCAATATATCCCTGTAAACTCCATCGCCTTGAACAAATGAACTAGATTGAAGAGTTTTTGTTCGAAGGGGTTGATCTCTCATCTGATATCTGTATAATTCCCCTTCGCTGTCCTAGACAGTGTAATATAATGTTTAATCATAAGGATTATTCATTTTCATAATTGACTCCGATTGGGAGTCTACGGTTAAATCATCTCGCTCTGCTTTTCCATTTGGAAGAAGCTAGAGGGTGATTTTTTATGTGTGCATTTTAGGAGCTCTGGTCAATGCAGAACCAAAGAATCCGTATCCGCTTGAAAGGTTTTGATCATCGTTTGATCGATCAATCAACAGCGGAAATCGTTGAAACTGCTAAGCGTACAGGCGCTCAGGTTCGTGGTCCAATTCCACTACCTACGCGTAAAGAACGTTATACCATTTTGACTTCTCCGCACGTCAACAAAGACGCTCGTGACCAATACGAAATTCGTACTCACAAGCGCTTAGTTGACATCGTAGAGCCAACTGAAAAGACTGTAGACGCATTAATGCGTTTAGATCTTGCCGCTGGTGTCGACGTTCAAATTAGCTTAGGTTAATTGAGATCCTTAGAAGAGGTTTGAAAGATGGCTATCGGTCTTATTGGTCGTAAAGTGGGTATGACTCGCATCTTCACAGAAGATGGCGCTTCTATCCCTGTAACAGTGATTGAAATTGCTGGTAACCGTGTTACTCAAGTGAAAACTTTAGAAACTGACGGATACCGTGCTCTTCAAGTAACTACTGGTACCAAAAAAGCCAATCGCATCACCAAACCAGAAGCAGGTCATTTTGCTAAGAGCGGCGTAGAAGCTGGTCGAGGTTTATGGGAATTGCGTTTGGCAGATGGTGAATGTGAAGGCGTTGAAGTTGGTGCTGAACTTAATGTTGATATCTTCGCAGATACAGCAAAAGTTGATGTTACCGGTCAATCTAAAGGTAAGGGCTTCCAAGGCGGTATTAAACGCTGGAATTTCCACGCTCAAGATATGACACATGGTAACTCTTTGGCTCATAGATCTAATGGTTCTATCGGTCAAAACCAGACACCTGGTCGCGTTTTCAAAGGTAAGAAAATGTCTGGCCACATGGGTGCCGAGCAAGTAACTACTCAAAATCTAGACGTTGTACGTGTAGATGCAGAGCGTAACTTGTTATTGGTAAAAGGTGCTGTTCCTGGCGCTACCAATGGTGACTTGATTATCAAGCCAGCCGTTAAAGCATAGGTCTGAGGAGATAGTAATGGAATTGGTATTGAAAGACGCGCAAAGCGCTCTTGAAGTTTCCGAAACTACCTTCGGCCGTGACTTTAACGAGGCATTGGTTCATCAGGTAGTTGTAGCTTACGCTGCAAACGCGCGTCAGGGCACTCGTGCTCAACAGACTCGTGCGGAAGTAACTGGCTCAGGCAAAAAGCCTTGGCGCCAGAAAGGCACAGGCCGAGCTCGTGCCGGTAGTGTTAAAGGCCCGATCTGGCGTGGCGGTGGCGTAACATTCGCTGCTAAAACTCAAGATCACAGCCAAAAAGTTAACAAAAAGATGTACCGTGGTGCTCTAAAGAGCATTCTTTCTGAATTGGTACGTCAAGAGCGTTTAGTCGTTGTTGAATCTTTTGGTGTTGAAGCTCCTAAAACTAAAGAGCTGAAAGCTAAACTAAAAGAAATGAACTTAGAAGACGTTCTAATTGTTACTGCAGATGTTGATGAGAATTTATTCTTAGCAGCACGCAACTTATACAAGGTTGACGTACGTGACGTAGCGGGTCTTGACCCAGTTAGTCTAATCGCGTTCAACACTGTTCTTGTTACTGCTGATGCAGTGAAGCAAATCGAGGAGATGCTAGCATGATCACCGAAGAACGTTTGCTAAAAGTTATTCTTGCTCCGCATATCTCTGAAAAGAGTACTGTACTAGCTGAGAAAAACAACACTGTAGTTTTCCGCGTAGCAATCGATGCGACTAAAGCAGAGATTAAAGCTGCTGTAGCTCAGCTATTCGAAGTTGAAGTTGATAGTGTTCGCACTTTGGTAAACAAAGGCAAAACTAAGCGCACTGGTGGCCGTGTTGGTCGTCGTAGCGATTGGAAAAAAGCCTATGTAACTTTAGCTGCTGGTGCTGACATCGATTTCGTTGGCGGCGCTGAGTAAGCAAAGGAGAATTATCATGGCAGTTATTAAGTGTAAGCCAACCTCTCCAGGTCGTCGCCACGTTGTTAAAGTGGTGAACAGCGACTTGCATAAAGGGAAACCTTTTGCAGGCCTGTTGGCTAAGAAATCTAAAAGTGGTGGCCGTAACAATACTGGTCGTATCACTGTTCGTCACGTAGGTGGTGGACACAAGCAGCATTACCGTATTATTGACTTTAAACGCAATAAAGACGGTATCCCTGCAAAAATCGAACGTCTTGAGTATGATCCGAACCGTACAGCTAACATTGCGTTAGTACTATACGCAGACGGTGAGCGTCGTTACATTCTTGCTGCTAAAGGCATGCAAGCTGGTGACGCTATCCAATCTGGTTTGGATGCAGACATCAAAACTGGTAACGCAATGCCGCTTCGCAACATCCCAGTGGGTAGTGTTGTGCACGCAGTAGAAATGAAACCTGGTAAAGGTGCTCAAATCGCGCGTTCAGCTGGTGCTTATGTTCAAGTTGTTGCTCGTGATAACCAATATGCAACTTTACGTCTTCGCTCTGGCGAAATGCGCAAAGTACCTGTTGATTGTCGCGCAACATTCGGTGAAGTTGGTAATGCCGAGCACATGCTACGCCAGTTAGGTAAAGCAGGTGCTAAACGCTGGAGAGGCGTACGCCCTACAGTGCGTGGTGTTGCAATGAACCCGGTTGACCATCCACATGGTGGTGGTGAAGGCCGTACTTCTGGTGGACGTCACCCAGTGAGTCCATGGGGTGTGCCAACTAAGGGTTATAAAACTCGTAGTAATAAGCTCACCGACAAGTACATCGTACGTCGTCGTAATAAATAGTAAGAGGATTCGCCCATGCCACGTTCTCTCAAGAAAGGTCCTTTCATTGACCTGCACTTGCTGAAGAAGGTAGAGAAAGCGATGGAAGCGGGAGACAAAAAGCCAATTAAGACTTGGTCTCGTCGCTCAATGATCATCCCAAATATGATTGGGTTGACCATCGCTGTCCATAATGGTCGTCAGCACGTACCTGTGTTCGTAACTGACGAAATGATCGGTCATAAGCTTGGTGAATTTTCACCAACTCGCACTTATCGCGGCCATGCTGCAGATAAGAAAGCGAAGAAGCGTTAATACGGGAGACATAAGATGGAAGTTTTAGCTAAACATCGTTTTGCCCGTACGTCTGCGCAGAAGGCCCGTCTAGTTGCTGATCAAATTCGAGGTTTGCCTGTTTCTAAGGCTCTTGAAATTTTGACCTTCAGCCCTAAGAAAGCCGCCGTACTGGTTAAGAAAGTACTAGATTCAGCTATCGCAAACGCCGAACACAACGAAGGTGCAGATATCGATGAGCTTAAAGTTGGCCAAGTCTTTGTTGACGAAGCACCAACTATGAAGCGCATCATGCCTCGTGCCAAAGGCCGCGCTGATCGTATCATGAAGCGTACCAGCCACATTACTGTGGTTGTATCAGATCGCTAGGAGAAGAGAGCAATGGGACAGAAAGTACATCCTAATGGTATCCGTCTGGGTATCACAAAGCCTTGGATCTCTACTTGGTACGCCGATAAAGCAGATTATGCAAATAATTTGCACAGCGACTGGGAAGTTCGTCAATATCTCACTGAGAAATTGAAGGCTGCATCAGTATCTAAAATCGTTATCGAGCGTCCTGCGAAGAGCATCCGCGTTACTATTCACACTGCCCGTCCAGGTGTTGTGATTGGTAAGAAAGGTGAAGATGTTGAAGTATTACGTGCATATGTATCTAAAATTACAGGCACTACTGCTCAAATCAACATCGCAGAGATCCGTAAGCCTGAGTTAGATGCTAAATTAGTTGCTGACAGTATTGCACAGCAATTAGAGCGTCGTGTTATGTTCCGTCGCGCTATGAAGCGCGCAGTTCAAAACGCAATGCGTATTGGTGCTCAAGGTATTAAAGTTGAAGTAAGCGGCCGTCTAGGCGGTGCTGAAATCGCACGTTCTGAGTGGTATCGTGAAGGTCGTGTACCTCTACATACTCTACGTGCTGATATCGACTATTCTACAGCTGAAAGTCACACTCAATACGGTGTGATTGGCGTTAAAGTTTGGATCTTCAAAGGCGAAGTTCTAGACGGAAACGTTGTAGCATTAGAAGAGCCTAAGCAACAACCGAAGCGCAAGCCTCGTGGTAAATAGGAGAAACTTTTATGCTGCAACCTAAACGTATGAAGTTTCGCAAGATGTTCAAGGGCCGCAACCGTGGTCTAGCGAACGGTACTGAAGTTAGCTTTGGTACTTTCGGTTTGAAAGCAGTCGGCCGTGGCCGTTTAACTGCACGTCAAATCGAATCTGCACGTCGTGCCATGACACGTCACATTAAACGTCAAGGACAAATTTGGATTCGAGTTTTCCCTGACAAGCCTATTACCTCTAAGCCTCTTGAAGTGCGTATGGGTAAAGGTAAAGGTAACGTTGAATACTGGGTATGTCAGATTCAACCTGGTAAGGTTCTTTATGAGATGAATGGTGTATCTGAAGAGTTAGCGCGTGAAGCGTTTGCTTTAGCATCTGCCAAGCTTCCTATTAAGACTACCTTCGTAACTAAGACGGTGATGTAATGAAAGCGAGCGAACTAAGAGAAAAGAGCGTTGAAGAACTTAACGCTGAACTACTTGGTCTGCTGCGTGAGCAGTTTAACCTGCGTATGCAACACGCTACTGGTCAGTTGACTCAAACGAATCAATTGAAAATAGTGCGTCGTAACATTGCACGTGTTAAGACCATTATTACTTCTAAGGCAGGTGTGTAATGTCTGATAAAGCCCGTACTATGCAAGGTCGAGTTATTAGCAACAAAATGGATAAGTCTATTACTGTTGCTATCTCACGCCAAGTGAAACATCCTATTTATGGGAAGTACATTAAGCGTACAACTAAGATCCATGCACATGACGAAACAAATCAGTGTAACGAAGGTGACGTAGTGACTATTAGTCAGTGTCGTCCTCTTTCTAAGACTAAGTCTTGGACACTAGTTGAAGTAGTAACAAAGGCCTAATTTACATTAGGTTATAGTAAACGGCTCCAAAGTTTGGGGCCGTTTGTTTTTTTCTGCTATGCATTCCAAAATATTGGTGTTATACTTGCGCGCCATTTTTGAGTAAATTGTTGTTGAATGGTTTTATACCAAACGAGAGCAAATTAGTTCATAAAATGGTCGAAATGATGATCCCAATGTTGGGATTTTGTGTAGTAACGATAGCGGAGCACTTAAAATGATCCAAATGCAATCGACTCTAGACGTCGCGTGTAACAGTGGCGCTCGTAGAGTTCAGTGTATTAAGGTCTTGGGTGGCTCTCATCGTCGTTATGCCGGTATCGGCGACGTCATCAAGGTTTCTGTTAAAGAAGCTATTCCTCGCGCTAAAGCGAAGAAAGGTGATGTATATAACGCGGTGGTAGTCCGTACTAAGAAAGGCGTACGTCGTCCAGATGGTTCTGTCATTCGCTTCGATCGGAATGCAGCAGTTTTGCTTAACGCAAACCTTGCACCGATTGGTACTCGTATTTTTGGACCAGTGACACGTGAATTGCGTACAGAGCAATTTATGAAAATCGTCTCTCTGGCACCAGAAGTACTGTAAGGAGCTTCAAAATGGCAGCTAAAATCCGTCGTGAAGACGAAGTAATTGTACTAGCAGGTAAAGACAAGGGTAAACGAGCTAAAGTTTCTCAAGTCCTACCTACTGGTAAGTTGATTGTTGAAGGCATCAATCTTGTTAAAAAACACCAAAAGCCAAACCCACAATTGGGCGTAACTGGCGGCGTTATCGAGAAAGAAGCACCGATGCAAGCATCAAACGTAGCGATCTTTAACCAAGCCACAGGCAAGGCAGATCGTGTTGGTTTCCGATTCGAAGACGGCAAAAAAGTCCGTTTCTTTAAATCGAATAGTGAACTCATTAAGTAAACGGAGTAAACGATGGCGAAACTGCATGATAAATATCAAGAGACTGTTATCGCAGAACTTTCTAAAAAGTTCGGTTATACCAGTGTCATGCAAGTCCCTCGGATTGAAAAAATCACCCTTAATATGGGTGTAGGCGAAGCAGTTGCAGACAAGAAAGTTATGGAGCATGCGCTTCGTGACATGACTGCAATCGCTGGTCAGAAACCTGTTGTAACTGTTGCACGTAAATCAGTTGCTGGTTTCAAAATCCGTGAAGGCTACCCTATTGGCTGTAAAGTTACCCTACGCGGTGAGCGTATGTGGGAATTTTTAGAGCGTTTAGTTGACATTGCAATCCCACGTATTCGTGACTTCCGTGGCCTAAGCGCAAAAGCGTTTGACGGTCGTGGTAACTACGCAATGGGTGTGCGTGAGCAAATCATCTTCCCAGAAATCGATTACGATAAGATCGATAAGATTCGTGGTATGGATATTGTTATCACTACTACTGCGAAGAATGATGAAGAAGGTCGTGCTTTGTTAGACGCATTTAACTTCCCATTCAAGAAATAAGGGTAGCATAATGGCAAAATCATCTATGAAAGCACGTGAAGCAAAGCGTGCACAGCTCGTAGCTAAATATGCTGAAAAGCGTTTAGCACTTAAGGCTTTAATCAGCGCTCCTGATACTTCGGAAGAAGATCGTTGGGAAGCTGTACTTAAGTTACAAGCTCTACCTCGTGATTCTAGCGCTGCGCGTCAACGCAACCGTTGTAATCAAACTGGTCGCCCACATGGTGTTCTACGTAAATTCGGCCTTAGCCGTATTAAACTACGTGAAGCAACTATGCGTGGTGAAGTTCCTGGTCTGCGTAAGGCCAGCTGGTAAGCACTTGTCACGGAGTAAGCTAATATGAGCATGCAAGATCCTATTGCGGATATGTTAACACGTATTCGTAACGGCCAAGCTGCTAACAAAGTATCAGTTAAGATGCCTTCAGCTAAGTTAAAAGTAGCAATAGCGAAATTACTTAAAGACGAAGGTTATATTACTGACTACGCCGTAGCAGAAGAAGCCAAGCCTGAATTAGAAATCACTTTAAAGTATTTCCAAGGCAACCCAGTCGTTGAGACTATCCAGCGCGTTTCTCGCCCAGGTCTTCGTATTTACAAAGGTAAACACGAACTTCCAAAGGTGATGGGCGGACTAGGTGTCGCAATTGTGTCCACTTCTAAAGGCTTGATGACCGATCGTGCTGCCCGCCTAAATGGCATGGGTGGCGAGGTTATCTGCTACGTAGCGTAAGGAGCTAGGTATGTCACGTGTCGCAAAAGCACCAGTGTCTATTCCTACCGGCGTAGAGGTGACCTTAAACGAACAGACTATTACTGTAAAAGGTACTAAAGGTAGTCTGACTCGAGAAATCAACAAAGCGGTAAGTGTTGAGCTACAAAACGGTGTTGTAACGTTTGGTCCAGTTGAAGGCGTTTCTAACGCTTGGGCTCAAGCTGGTACAGCTCGTGCACTAGTAAACAACATGGTTGTTGGTGTTTCTGAAGGATTCGTTAAGAAATTAAAGTTAATTGGTGTTGGTTACCGTGCAAAAATTGCTGGTAAAGACATCGACCTAACATTAGGTTTCTCACACCCTTTGGTTCACAAACTTCCCGCAGGTGTTACTGCAGAGTGTCCTAGCCAAACTGATATCATACTTTCGGGTGTTGATAAGCAGTTAGTTGGTCAGGTCGCTGCTGAGATTCGTGGATACCGTCCACCAGAGCCTTATAAAGGCAAAGGTGTTCGCTATGCAGACGAACAAGTACGCCGTAAAGAGGCTAAGAAGAAGTAGGTAACGCGATATGGATAAGAAAACATCTCGCTTACGCCGCGCTACTCGCGCTCGTAAGAAGATCCAAGAGCTGGGCGTGAATCGTCTGGTTGTACATCGTACACCGCGTCACATTTATGCTCAGGTTATTAATCCTGAAGCTCAGGTGGTGGCAGTTGCTTCAACCGTTGAGAAAGCGGTTAAAGAGCTACTAAAGAGTACCGGTAACGTAGACGCGGCTAAAGCAGTAGGTAAAACTGTTGCTGAGCGTGCGATCGAAAAAGGTGTAACAACAGTTGCATTCGACCGTTCTGGTTTCAAGTATCACGGACGCGTAGCAGCACTAGCTGACGCAGCTCGTGAAGCTGGCCTGAAATTCTAAGGGGTTATAAAAATGGCTAAATTAGAAGCTCAGCAGAAAGACGATTTGCAAGAGAAATTAATTGCAGTTAATCGTGTTTCTAAAGTAGTTAAAGGTGGTCGTATCTTTAGCTTCACCGCACTAACAGTGGTAGGTGATGGTAATGGTAAGATCGGCTATGGCTATGGTAAAGCGCGCGAAGTTCCAGCTGCTATTCAAAAAGCAATGGAAAAAGCCCGCCGTAACATGGTAACCGTAGAGTTGAATGCAGGTACACTGCATCATCCAGTTAAAGGTCGCCATACTGGTTCGCGTGTTTACATGCAACCAGCATCGGAAGGTACCGGTATTATTGCCGGTGGCGCAATGCGTGCCGTATTGGAAGTTGCAGGCGTTCATAACGTTCTGTCTAAAGCATACGGTTCTACTAACCCGATCAACATCGTTCGCGCAACTGTAGATGCGTTGGTGCACATGAAGTCACCATCACAAATTGCAGCTAAGCGTGGCCTGAATGTTGATGAAATTCGAGGTTAATGCACCATGGCTACTAAAACGTTTAAAGTAACACAGACAAAGAGTGCGATTGGTCGTTTGCCAAAGCACCGTGCCTGTTTATTAGGTCTAGGCCTAAGACGTATTGGCCACACTGTTGAAGTAGAAGATACTCCTTCTGTTCGCGGTATGGTTAATAAAGTTTACTACATGGTTAAGGTGGAGGATTAATAATGCGTTTAAATACTCTATCTCCAGCAGCAGGCTCTAAGCGTGCTCCTAAGCGTGTAGGTCGTGGTATTGGTTCTGGTTTAGGTAAAACTGCAGGTCGTGGTCATAAGGGACAAAAGTCTCGTTCTGGCGGCGGTGTGCGTATCGGTTTTGAGGGTGGTCAAATGCCTCTTAAAATTCGTTTACCTAAGTTCGGTTTCACTTCACGCAAAGCTTTGGTTTCAGCTGAAGTTCGTTTACTAGAACTAGCAAAAGTTAACGGTGATGTTATCGACCTTAACGCTCTGAAAGATGCGAACGTAATTACTCGCAACATACAGTTTGCGAAAATCGTTCTTTCAGGTACCATTGAACGCCCAGTGACCGTAAAAGGTCTGAAGGTAACCAAAGGTGCACGTGCAGCTATTGAAGCTGCCGGCGGTAAGATCGAGGAATAATACGTCGATGGCAAAACCAGGACTTGATTTAAAAAGCGCGAAAGGCGGTTTATCAGAATTGAAAACTCGTCTCCTGTTCGTGATTGGTGCAATTATCGTCTTTAGAGCCGGTTCGTTTGTACCAATTCCTGGTATTGACGCAGCTGTGTTAGCAGAGTTGTTTGCTCAACAAAAAGATACCATCCTAGGCATGTTTAACATGTTCTCGGGTGGTGCTTTAGAGCGTGCTTCTATCTTTGCGCTTGGTATCATGCCGTATATTTCGGCATCGATTATCATGCAGTTGTTGACTGTCGTTCATCCTGCCCTTGCTGAATTGAAAAAAGAAGGCGAGTCAGGAAGAAAGAAAATCAGTCAATATACAAGATACGGAACGCTTGTGTTGGGTACACTCCAATCAATCGGTATCGCGACAGGTTTACCAAGCCTAGTACCTGGCCTTGTTGCCAATGTAGGTTTTGGTTTTTACTTTGTAGCAGTTGTGAGCTTAGTGACAGGAACAATGTTCCTTATGTGGCTAGGTGAGCAAATTACCGAGCGTGGTATTGGTAATGGTATCTCGATATTAATTTTCGCAGGTATTGTTGCTGGTCTACCTTCTGCTATCGGCCAAACGGCTGAACAGGCTCGTCAAGGTGATTTGAATGTACTGGTACTGTTGTTATTAGCGGTAATTGTATTTGCTGTAACTTATTTGGTTGTATTTGTAGAACGTGGTCAACGACGTATCGTTGTTAACTACGCGAAGCGTCAACAAGGCCGTAAGGTGTTTGCTGCGCAAAGTACACATTTACCACTTAAAGTTAATATGGCAGGTGTAATTCCACCAATTTTTGCATCCAGCATTATTTTGTTCCCAGGCACACTGGCTCAGTGGTTTGGACAAAATGAGTCTATGTCATGGTTAAGCGATTTCGCTTTAGCTGTGTCACCAGGACAACCGCTGTATTCATTATTGTATGCGACAGCTATCGTATTCTTCTGTTTCTTCTATACTGCGTTGGTATTTAACCCTCGCGAAACAGCTGATAACTTGAAGAAGAGTGGTGCGTTCATTCCTGGGATTCGTCCTGGAGAACAGACTTCGCGTTACATTGATAAAGTAATGACTCGCTTGACATTAGCAGGCGCGATATACATTACCTTTATCTG
Organism: Shewanella sp. 10N.286.51.B7; assembly: GCF_002873615.1. NCBI lineage: Bacteria > Pseudomonadati > Pseudomonadota > Gammaproteobacteria > Alteromonadales > Shewanellaceae > Shewanella > Shewanella sp. 10N.286.51.B7. Next base: position 3,496 of record NZ_MCUF01000067.1, on the reverse strand, counting down.
CTTAATTCCGGAGTTCATGTTAATTGCGTGGAAAGTACAGTTCTATTTCGGCGGTACTTCACTACTAATTATTGTAGTCGTAATCATGGACTTCATGGCTCAGGTTCAGACCCATATGATGTCTCATCAGTATGAGTCTGTTATGAAGAAAGCTAACTTAGTAAACAAAGCGAATTTAGATCGCTTTGGTCGCTAGTTGCTTTAACGGAGTGATGAAATGAAAGTTCGAGCTTCCGTGAAGAAGATCTGCCGTAATTGCAAGATCGTCAAGCGTAGTGGCGTTGTACGTGTGATTTGTGTTGAACCAAAGCACAAACAGCGTCAAGGCTAAAAAAAGATATTTGCTCAGCTCATTTATGAGCTGAGCAAATAATGTTTGCAAATTTGTCGGCTGTCGAGTATCCTTTCGGGCTTTTCGCAGTTGACCTTTAACATTTTAAGGAGTGCATAGTGGCCCGTATCGCTGGCATTAACATTCCTGATCAAAAGCATACAGTCATCGCATTGACTGCTATCTTTGGTATTGGACGTACACGCGCTAGAGAAATCTGCGCAGCTACTTCAATCGCTGAAGATGCTAAGATCAAGGAATTGAGCGAAGCTCAAATAGATATTCTACGCGAAGAAGTTGCCAAATACTCAGTAGAGGGTGACTTACGTCGTGAGATTTCAATGAACATCAAGCGTCTTATGGATCTTGGTTGTTATCGTGGTCTCCGCCATCGTCGTAGCCTGCCCCTTCGTGGGCAACGTACTAAGACCAATGCGCGCACGCGTAAAGGTCCACGTAAGCCAATCAGAAAGTAACGGGAAGGTAAACCAAAATGGCTAAAGTTCCGTCACGTTCTCCGCGTAAGCGCGTACGTAAACAGGTTGCAGATGGTATGGCTCACATCCATGCGTCATTCAACAACACTATTGTCACCATTACAGATCGTCAAGGTAATGCGTTGTCATGGGCTACTTCTGGTGGTTCAGGTTTCCGTGGTTCACGTAAATCTACACCTTTCGCTGCGCAGGTTGCTGCAGAGCGAGCTGGTATTGCTGCTCAAGACTACGGTGTTAAAAACCTTGAAGTTTTCGTAAAGGGTCCAGGTCCAGGTCGTGAATCAGCCATTCGTGCGCTGAATGCTGTTGGTTATAAAATTACCAACATTACCGATGTGACACCTATCCCTCATAATGGCTGTCGCCCACCTAAAAAGCGTCGTGTATAACATTACGTATATAGGATAGTTGGAGAAAGATCATGGCAAGATACTTGGGTCCTAAGCTCAAGCTCAGCCGCAGAGAAGGTACAGACCTTTTCCTAAAAAGCGGTGTGAGAGCAATCGATTCGAAGTGTAAGCTTGAAGCTGCACCTGGTCAACATGGCGCACGTAAGCCACGTTTATCAGAGTACGGTTTACAGCTACGCGAGAAACAAAAAGTTCGTCGTATGTACGGTGTGCTAGAAAAGCAATTCCGTAACTACTACAAAGAAGCCGCACGTCTGAAAGGCAACACAGGTGAAAACTTGTTAGGTCTTTTAGAAACTCGTTTAGATAACGTTGTTTATCGTATGGGTTTTGGTGCGACTCGTGCAGAATCACGTCAATTAGTAAGCCACAAATCAATCGTGGTTAACGGTCGTGTTGTTAACATTCCGTCATTCAAAGTGTCTGCGAATGATGTTGTAAGCATCCGTGAAAAGTCACGCACTCAAGCACGTATCAAAGCGTCTTTAGAAGTTGCTGGCCAACGCGAAAAGCCTACATGGGTAGAAGTCGACAATGCTAAAATGGAAGGTGCTTTCAAGCGTCTACCAGAACGTAGCGATTTGTCTGCGGATATTAACGAACAGCTGATCGTCGAGCTTTACTCTAAGTAAAGCTAACAAACAAGAGAGGACACAATGCAGGGTTCTGTTACAGAATTTCTTAAACCGCGTCTCGTTGACATAGAGCAGGTTAACCCAACTCGTGCCAAGGTTACGCTAGAGCCACTTGAACGTGGTTTTGGTCACACATTAGGCAACGCGTTGCGTCGAATCTTATTGTCGTCTATGCCTGGCTGTGCAGTTACAGAAGTCGAAATCGACGGTGTATTGCATGAATACAGCAGTAAGGAAGGCGTTCAAGAAGATATCCTAGAGATATTGCTTAACCTTAAAGGTTTGGCAGTAAATATCGAGGGTAAAGATGAAGCTTTACTTACTTTAAGTAAGTCAGGCACAGGCCCTGTTACTGCAGCAGATATCACTCATGATGGTGATGTAACCATTATGAATCCTGATCATGTTATCTGTCATTTGACAGGTAATAATGATATCAGCATGCGTATCCGCGTTGAGCGTGGTCGCGGTTATGTGCCAGCTTCGGCTCGTGCACAGACTGAAGACGATGATCGCCCAATCGGCCGTTTGTTGGTTGATGCTTCATTCTCACCTGTAGCTCGCATTGCTTACAATGTAGAAGCTGCTCGTGTAGAGCAACGTACTGATTTAGATAAACTCGTTATTGATATGACCACTAATGGTACTATCGATCCTGAGGAAGCAATTCGTCGTTCTGCAACAATTTTAGCTGAACAGCTAGATGCGTTTGTTGAATTGCGTGATGTTACTGAACAGGCTGTTGTAGAAGAGAAACCGGAATTTGATCCGATTCTGTTGCGTCCTGTCGACGATTTAGAGCTAACTGTACGTTCAGCCAACTGTTTGAAGGCTGAAGCGATTCATTACATCGGAGATCTCGTACAGCGCACTGAAGTTGAGTTGCTCAAGACTCCTAATTTAGGTAAGAAATCTCTTACTGAAATTAAGGATGTATTAGCGTCTCGCGGACTGTCTTTAGGTATGCGTCTTGAAAACTGGCCTCCAGCTAGTTTAGCAGACGACCTATAAGTCCCAGGTTAGTACAGATTAAAGATTATAAGGATTAGGTCATGCGCCATCGTAAGAGTGGTCGTCAACTAAACCGCAATAGCAGTCATCGCCAAGCTATGTTTCGTAACATGGCTTGCTCAATAGTTCGTCATGAGATCATCAAGACAACTGTAGCAAAAGCGAAAGAACTGCGTCGCGTAGTTGAGCCTCTGATAACACTAGCTAAAGTAGACAGCGTTGCAAATCGCCGTTTAGCTTTCGCTCGTACCCGCGACGCTGAAGTTGTAGGTAAGTTATTTACTGAATTGGGTCCACGCTTCCAGGAACGTCCTGGTGGTTACACTCGTATTCTTAAGTGCGGTCTACGTACCGGTGATAAAGCTCCAATGGCTTTCATCGAATTAGTAGGTCGTCCTGAAGCTGCTGAAGCTGTTGAAGTTGAAGCTGCTGAGTAATTCTTAATTACTCACTTAAAAACCGAGCTTAGGCTCGGTTTTTTTATGCCTGCTATTTATCATTAATTAAATTCCTCTTGTTTATTTTTGACATTTAATCATTCTCTTCGTTAATTATTTTCCTTTGCTTTTAGGTTTGAGGGTGTTCTCGTAACCTGGCTCACTGGCTCACTGG
>NZ_MCUF01000066.1:0-30883 GCF_002873615.1 Shewanella sp. 10N.286.51.B7 | reverse complement strand
AATAAACCCAGTGTAGATGCAGCAGCGAGCTTCCAAAACATGGATGTTTTGGCAGAGCTTACAGGGACGTACTTGCAGCGTCTCGTAGTTGTATCTGCACAAAAGCCTGCGGCAGGCAATGGATTAAATTGAAGTGATGGTCTTAAGTAATTGAGCCAATATAGATGAAGTACAAAACATAAACGGGTAACTCGTTTCAGCCCAAAACGTGTTTCAAATGATAGGTAGTAAAGATAAGTAACAGCCAGTAGACCAACTTTTTCTAATCGATAAGTGACTACTGCTGATTACTTCTGATAAGGCATCAATTTCAATGCTCACTTTGCACATATTTGTGCTCGTTTATCCAATACCACTCTGGTAGAGTGCTTATAAATCAATAGCTTTACTTTAGTAAGGCTTAATGCAAATGTTAAAAGGCTGTCTGTACAAAGGAGAAAATATGCCATATCCAGACATGAGTGGAGCAAGAACAACAGAAAAAATGGTAAAGGAAGTGATTGCTGAAATGCGAGAACAAGGCAACCAATCAAGCCTTAATGCCAAAATATCCCTTCTTATTAGTTTTGTTGCATTAGCAATTGCTTTATCTTCGTTGTATTTTTCTTATAAAGATTCAACAGAAGATAGCGAATGGCAAAATGAGCAAATTAGACTATTAAAAGAAATTGCAGAAAAACCAAGTGTTGTATCTGTAAGTGGCAATGAGGAATAGCCATTTAACAAGTTAATCAACTGGACGTATTACGGTTGTCATCATTTTTGCAAAAGAAAAAACCGCAAAAATAACACCAACCTACACGCCAGTTATTAAGGCGTTACCGAATATCCGCTTGCCATATTTTCACTACTGAGACTCATCACTTTAAGGGCTTTGACTCTATCCAATTTCTGTCAAAAATAAGCTTCAAACTTTATTGATTGAAGACCTCGGTAGATATCGCTAAACCAAAGGCGCTAGCTTCATTAACTCAGCAATATTCTGCACCCCAAGTTTATCCATTAGTTTTGAACGATGAACTTCGATGGTTCTGACCGCAACGCATAATTCATTCGACATTTGTTTGTTGGTATTGCCTGCAATAACCAGTTTAAAAATTTGCTTCTCACGTTCAGAAAGTCCATCTATCAAGGCTAAGTGATGCATTTTCCAGTGTTGGCGAATACTGTATAGCAGTCCTTTTTCGATGGAGTTGGATAGCACTTTTCCTTGCACTGGCTTTTGAAAGAAATCAAATGCGCCTTGTTTAAATGCATCGACAGCCATCGGGACATCGCCGTGTCCCGTCAGAAAAATCACAGCTAATGGACTGTTGGCTTCAGTCAGCAATTGCTGCACTTCTGGGCCAGAAAGGCCGGGCATTCTGGCATCTAAAATCACGCAACCAGCAGTAGCAAGATCTACCGAGGATAAGAACAAATCTCCTGAGTTAAAGCTAATCAGCTTATAGCCGTAACCTTCCATCAAAAAAGTAATGGAATCAATAATGGCTTCATCATCATCGACGAGATAAACAGGGCCGTTAATGTCATTTAGCATAACCGTTCCTCAATGTGGTTTTTTACAATGGCTTTCGCCATTGCTCATCAGAGTCATTCTTTGCGAAAAGTAGATGTATTATTGATAGATATCTCAGTTTGAATCGATAAGCGAACTAATTTTATATAAAGCATGAATTGCATCACGTTGCATTGTTGTTGCTCTATCGTAAGCTTATTAAACTTCTCTAATTAAGGCGTTTACTGTGCTACGAATTATCGTGTGCTTTTTACTATTGAGCTTTATTTCTTCTGCATGGGCAAAACCCCAAGAGCTACATGTGGGCGTGTTAGCTAATTGGGGAGACCAACAAGCTATCGCACGTTGGACTCCGATGATGGACTATCTTAATGAACAAGTGCCAGACACGCATTTTAACGTCTATCCAGGTAACTTTGTCGCGCTAAACCAAGCGATGGAGTCGGGGGAGATTCAGTTCATTATCACCAACCCTGGGCAATACCTTTACCTTTCTAATCAGTTCCCGCTATCTTGGCTCGCCACTATGCGCTCTCGTCGTCATAACGGTGCGACTTCTGCGATTGGATCTGCTGTTATCGTCAAAGCTGATAGTGAATACCGTACTTTGTATGACTTGAAAAACAAATCGGTTGCAGCGAGCGATCCTCATGCATTAGGCGGCTATCAAGCCACTATTGGTTTAATGCACAAATTAGGCATGGATTCTAAAAACTATTTTAAAGAAATACACTTTTTAGGTTTTCCGCTAGACCCACTTTTGTATCAGGTCCGTGATGGTAACGTAGATGCCGCGATTACGCCTTTATGTACCTTTGAAGATATGGTGGCGCGTGGGTTAATTAAGGCCGAAGAATATAGAATATTAAACCCAAGTAAGCCCAAAGGCTTTGATTGCCAATGCAGTACACACCTCTATCCTAATTGGTCGTTTGCAGCCAATGAGAGTGTTGATAATGAGCTTAGCAAAGCTATTACCCAAGCTTTGATGAAGTTGCCTTCAGAACATCCCGCAGCCATTACGGCTCAGCTGAAAGGCTGGACGTCACCTATCAGCCAGTTAGCTGTGATTCAATTATTTAGCGAACTGCATGTGGAAAACTCAGACGTTAATCGTTGGGATACGTTATTAAAATGGCTTAAAGATAATCGACATTGGGGCATATTGGCTGTTTTCTTATTTGTGGTCGCGACGGTTTATCACTTATGGATTGAGTATCGTTTTCATCAAAAAAGTGAATCGTTAGTGGCATCAGAAAGGCAATTAAAACAACAAGAAATTGCGTTAGAGAAGTTACAAAGTGCTGCCATGATTGGCGAGATTGGTGCAGGGCTTGCCCATGAAATAAATCAGCCTATCGCGGCCATCACCAGCTATAGCGAAGGAGCATTAATGCGCCTTGAGAATAAACACCAAATGGATAAAGACACCGCCATCGAATTACTCGGTAAGATCCATCAACAATCTACGCGAGCGGGTGAAGTGGTGCATCGAATCAGAGGGTTATTAAAGCGTAAAGAAGCTGTGATGGTTGATGTGAATATTTTGACCTTAGTGGACGAAAGTATTTCGTTATTAAAGCTTGAGTTAGCGAGAAACGATATTCGCATTGATACCAATACCCAAGGCGAACCATTCTTTATTACCGCTGATCGTGTTGGTTTAATGCAAGTGCTGATTAATTTAATCAAAAACAGTATTGATGCCATCAGTGAACAAACCCAGCCAGTTCAATCAAAGCCAGCACAAGGTAAAATTGTTATTTCGATGCATTTTAAAGAGCATCAAGTAGATGTGCAGATTATTGATAATGGACCAGGGCTACCACAAAACTCTGATGCATTAATGGCGACCTTTTTTACCACTAAAGAAAATGGTTTAGGTTTAGGGCTAGCAATTTGTAATGAGGTGATGAAGGAGCACGAAGGTACTTTTAGATTAGATAATCGTGAAGATGAGATAACAGGTTGTGTGGCCACGTTGGGATTAAAGAAGAGGGGTAGTCAGCAAAAAGTTGTGAGTTAACTGAGTGAGTTTGGGCGCTAAATATAAATACGTAATAAGAGATCGTACATACGCTGATTTATAGCCGATAAACGCTAGTTTTGTGCATTAATTCATATTTTTTAGCAATATGTGGTTAACCACAATAGCGTTATTTTGTGATTGCAGTAGGCGGTTTTTTAAACCGTGAACCCAATCACAATGCACGATGTAGACGAGTGAGTATGTGGTTTACCACAATATTCAAGGTTATTTCCTTGAGTGAGAATGATGAAAACCTTAGAACAGCTTAACAGCTTGGCAATCCAGTTTTTTGGATAATGCGTACGCCGTTTTATGTTCTTGGTCATTATTGTCATTTGGGAGATACACCATGAAACTAGATCGGCGAACCTTTATCAAAGGCGCAGGCGCAGGTACCGCAGGTTGTGCCCTTGCTGCTTTGCCCGGCTCGATTGCCGCCTTAGGCAGTGTCACAGTTCAAGGCAGTGAAGAATCTATCGCAAGTAGTTGCGAAATGTGTTCTACACGCTGTCCAATATCAGCCAGAGTGGTTAACGGCAAAAACGTATCCATTCTCGGTAATAAAAAAGCCAAATCATTTGGTGGTGCAGTTTGTGCTCGCGGTGGTGCTGGTCATAGTTTACTTTACGATAAGCAACGTATTGTTAAACCGCTGAAGCGAGTGGGTGAACGTGGTGAAGGCAAATGGGCAGAAATCGAGTGGGATGAAGCCTATAGTTTGATTGCTGAAAACCTCAATAAAATTAAAGCCAAACACGGTGCTGAGTCTGTTGCTTTTTCGTCTAAATCTGGCTCACTTGAAGGCCATCTTTTCCATCTAGCAAAATCCTTTGGTAGTCCTAATACTTTCACCCATGCCTCAACGTGTCCAGCGGGTTATGTGGTTGCGGCTAAAGCCATTTTTGGTGGCAAAATCAAGCGCGATTTAAGTAATTCAAAGTACATCATTAATTTTGGTCATAACTTGTATGAAGGCATCAACATGTCTGAAACTCGAGGAATGATGAATGCCCAAATGGAAAAGGGCGCAAAGCTAGTCGTATTTGAACCGCGCTTTTCTATCGTGGCAGACAAAGCTGATGAGTGGTATGCGATTAAACCTGGCACTGATGTCGCGGTTGCGTTGGCCATGTGTCATACGCTTATTCATGATGATTTGTACGATAAAGATTTTGTCGCAAAATACGTCGAAGGCTTCGATGAATTTGCTAAAGAAGTTAAAAACTACACTCCAGAGTGGGCTGAAGCGATCAGTGATGTACCCGCAGAAGATATTCGCCGTATAACCCATGAATACGCTGCTGCAGCGCCACATGTATTAGTGGATTTCGGGCATCGTTCGTCATTCACAACAGAAGAGTTTGAAATGCGCCGTGCGTTATACGCTGCCAATGTACTGGTGGGTAACATTGAACGTAAAGGTGGTTTGTACTTCGGTAAAAAAGCGTCGAATTATAATAAGTTTGCTGGCGAAACGGTTGCACCAACCTTATCTAAGCCAGGGGTTAAAAACCTGCCTAAAATCGAAGCGAAGCGCATCGATATGGTGGATGAGCAATATTCCATGTTGTGGTCATCAGGCGGAATTTATCAAACAATTCTGGATGCAACCCTTGATGCTGTGCCGTATCAGCTTCATGGCTGGGTAATGAGCCGCACTAATCCAATGCAAACCATGACAGATAGAGCGCGCATTGTTGAATCAATGCAGAAGCTAGATTTTGTGGTGGCTTGTGACTTGTACATTACTGAGAGCGCAGCTTACGCCGATGTATTCTTGCCTGAATCAACCTATCTTGAACGTGATGAAGAAATTAAAGATAAGTCAGGTAAAAACCCTGCTTATTACGTCCGTCAACGAGTGGTAGATACCATTGGTGATACCAAACCAAGCTGGCAGATCTGGAAAGAGGTGGCTGACAAATTAGGTCAAGGTGAATACTTCCCTTGGGAAAATATGCAGACCTTACAGATGTTCCAAGTGAACAAAGACGTTAAATTATTAGACAAGATTAAGCGTGATGGTTGGGTCAGCTACGGTAAACCGTTAATGCTGCGCGAACCAAGCATGGTAAATACGTTTGTGTCTGAATATCCCAATGCCATTACACCTGATGAAGATTCCACTTATGCCAGTCATCTGAGTTTCAAAACTCCTTCAGGCAAGATTGAATTGAGCTCTAATAAGGTCGAAAAAATGGCGCCTGGCCGCGGGGTGATTAAATATCGCGAAGTGACTATGAAAAAAGCTGATGAGCTGTTTTTCATTCAAGGTAAAGTGGCCGTTCACACCAATGGTGCGACTCAAAATGTACCTATCTTAGCGAATTTGATGTCTGATAACGCCCTTTGGATCCATCCAATTACAGCCGGACACATGGGCATTTCTAGCGGTGATAAGATTCGAATTTTCAACGACACTGGCAGTGAAGAGGGTCATGCTCTGGTCACGCCTGGTATTCGCCCAGACACCGTATTTTCTTATATGGGCTGCGGTTCTAAAAACAAAGAGCTTGCACGTGCTACCGGTAAAGGTATTCATTGCGGCAACTTACTTCCTCACGTTACGTCTCCGGTTACTGGCATGAACTTGCACACTACCGGCGTCAAAATAGCCAAGATTTAATCGGAGTTCATTATGACTAAACGTTATGTCCTTGTGCACGATGAAAACAAGTGCATTGGCTGCCAAGCGTGTAATGTCGCTTGTCGCAGTGAAAATAATGTCCCTGAGTCAGTGACTCGTATTCAGGTTCGCGTTGAGGGGCCTTATGGCAATTTTCCTCACCTTCATTTTAAATATAATCGCGTTTCATGTGAGCAGTGTGAGAATGCTCCGTGTGTGAAAGTCTGCCCAACAGGCGCGGCCTACGTCAATGATGATGGCATTGTGTCTATCAATGAAGGCAAGTGTGTTGGTTGCTTGTACTGCGTTGCTGCTTGCCCTTACAAAGTGCGCTTTATTAACCCTGAAACCCGAGTGCCAGACAAGTGCGACTTTTGTAAAGAAACCCGCTTAGCTCGCGGTGAAGAGCCAGCTTGTGTCACGGTTTGTCCTACTCAAGCACTGACTTTTGGTGATGCCAATGATTTAACTTCTGAAGTCAGTCAGTTATTAGACACTAAAAATCATTATCAACAAAAAGTGAATCTAGGCACAGAGCCAAGGGTTTATCGCATTCCTAGCCGTAAAGGAGGGATCAAAGCATGAATAATATCTGGGGCTCAATGGAGCAATATGATCCAGTCGTTTGGAACTGGATAATCGCAGTTTACTTATTTATGGCAGGGTTATCAGCGGGTTCAATGCTGGTGGCAATAGGGCTTAAATGGTACAGGCAAAGTCGTGGCTTACCCACTGAAGGCTTACCAGTTATCAAGGCTGCAGCTGTTGTTGGACCGATCTCTATTTGTGTCGGTATGGCGTTGTTAATGCTTGACTTGACTAAGCCATTTGAGTTTTATCATATTTTACTCAACTACAACTTTACTTCAGTAATGGCTTGGGGGGTATTAGCGTTATTATTTTATATCCCGCTGGTATTTGTATTTGCAGGTTTAGTTTTTGAAAAACCGTTACTGCAATATGCGCCATGGTTATCGGGTGTGGTAAAGGTGTGTCGCAAGCTTGAAAATAGTCTGAATAAGCTGATTTTTGTACTGGCGATAGGAGTTGGGATTTACACTGGTTTCTTACTCTCTGCGTTAATTAGCTACCCGATTTTAAATACCGCTGTGTTACCTGCGTTATTTTTAGCATCGGCGCTGTCTGTGGGGTCGGCGGGTAATATCTTAGTGGCCACCTTGTTCTTCAGTAAAAAAGAGTCTGACTGTATTGAGCAAGTACACCGCATTGAATACCCTGTCGCATTCAATGAAGCCTTATGTTTAGTCTTGCTGTTTGTTGGTCTTAACTTTTCAGGTCCAGCAGCTCAGGCGGCAACATCAGCTATTACGACTGGGACTTGGGCTAGCGTATTCTGGCTAGGTGTTGTCGGACTTGGTCTAGTGGTCCCTGTACTTGCTAGTACATTAGCACCTAAGTCATGGCGTCATACTAAGGGCTTTTTAATTACGGTTTCTTGTAGCACGATTTTAGGAGTGTTAGCACTACGACATTTCGTGGTGTACGCAGGCCAAAGTTATATTAGTTAGTCTGTTTAAAATTTAGGAATTTAACCCTCAAAAAGCCGCTTAATGATTGTTAAGCGGCTTTTTATTACTAAATTATGAGTTTAGAGCGCTGTCCCTGAATCAGTGGTGATAACATTTGGTGATTGTTGAATTTGAGCTTTTAATGCTGGATCAGATAAGATTTGCAATAACTGATCTCGATATGCTCTCAATACGTTATTTTGTGGCGATTCATCAGCCTTTTCATCAACTACGTCTCTTTCTTTGAGGTTTGCTTGATGCGATAGACCCTGATCCTTATCAAATAAATAAGTATTTACTTCGGTATCAAAGCTAAACGACGATACCCAATTTAAATTGATACTGAAAAACCACTCTTGTAAATCAAGTACAAGAAGGTGTTGTGATTCTTGTTCTACTAGTACATCACTCGCAATTGTTTCAGTTGGTACAGCGTCTAAATCTGCCGGTTTTACCTGCCAACCTTTATCCGTTAATCCGAGAACAATTCTTTTTTGTAGCCATTCACTTAGAGTAAGTGATTTGTCATCTTTTTCTGTGGCAAGTAATGCATCAACATTCCAATCTACAGGAATGCCAAATGTTACATGTGCTCGGCCAATAAAGGTTTCAGGTTTACCTTCTTTAACTCTTTTTCGGTTATCAATAACGCTGATTAAAATGGGTTGTTGATTCTGATACTCAGGGGAAGGGCTTTGTTCTTGTAGATTGATAGGAGTAACACAACCTGTAAGCGTAACAATGGTGAAAAACACCAAGATAAATTTAAACACATCAAATCCTTTTTGTTTGTTAATTATTAGTTAATCCATTTGATTCTACATAAAAAAATGCCGTTAATTCAATGGAATTAACGGCATTTTTAGAATTTGCTTATAAAAACGAATTAGCTTTTAGCGCGCTTCATGGCAGTGAAGAACTCATCGTTTGTTTTGGTCATAGCCAATTTATCGATAAGGAATTCCATACCTGATACTTCATCCATAGGATTAAGGATTTTACGTAAAATCCACATCTTCTGCAGTTCATCTGGCGTAGTGAGTTTTTCTTCGCGACGTGTACCAGAACGGTTAAAGTCGATTGCTGGGAAAACACGTTTTTCAGCTGCTTTACGAGAAAGGTGTAACTCTTGGTTACCTGTACCTTTAAATTCTTCGTAAATAACTTCATCCATCTTAGAGCCAGTATCAACAAGCGCTGTTGCGATAATGGTTAAGCTGCCACCGTGTTCGATGTTACGAGCTGCACCAAAGAAACGCTTTGGACGATGAAGTGCGTTGGCATCAACACCACCGGTAAGTACTTTACCTGATGATGGGATAACCGTGTTGTAAGCACGAGCAAGACGCGTGATTGAGTCTAATAAGATAACGACATCTTTCTTATGCTCAACTAAACGTTTGGCTTTCTCGATAACCATTTCAGCCACTTGTACGTGACGTGATGCTGGCTCATCGAAAGTAGAAGCAATAACTTCACCTTTAACCATGCGCTGCATTTCGGTTACTTCTTCAGGACGTTCGTCGATTAGCAATACCATTAACACCACTTCTGGGTTGTTATGGGTAATGCTTTGCGCCATGTTCTGTAGCAGTAAGGTTTTACCTGCTTTTGGCGGTGCAACGATCAAACCACGCTGACCTTTACCAATCGGAGAACATAAATCAAGAATTCGTGAAGTGATGTCTTCAGTAGAACCGTTACCGCGTTCCATACGTAGACGATCTTCAGCATGCAGTGGGGTAAGGTTTTCGAATAAGATTTTAGAGCGAGAATTTTCAGGTTTGTCGAAGTTAACTTCGTTGACTTTTAGCAGAGCAAAATAGCGTTCACCGTCTTTTGGTGGGCGGATTTTACCAAAAATGGTATCACCGGTACGCATATTGAAGCGTCTGATCTGGCTTGGCGAGACATAAATGTCATCTGGGCCAGCTAGGTAAGAACCATCCGAACTTCTTAAAAATCCAAAGCCATCTTGGAGGATTTCTAATACGCCGCCACCAAAGATATCTTCACCGCTTTTGGCGTGGGCTTTCAGAATGGAGAAAATGATGTCCTGCTTGCGAGCACGGGCCATATTTTCTAATTTCATGCTTTCTGCTAGTGAAACTAGGTCTGATATAGACGTGTCTTTTAATTCAGTTAAATTCATGTTGGGGGTCTTGTATTACGCGACGATGCTTACCGCAATCAATCAAAGGGTAGAACAATGTAGAAATGTGTGATTGAAAAGCGAGTAGGAGTTTAGTTGAAAAAATCTGATGAATAAATTAGCACTATATCTGCATGACGTCCAGAATTTTAGCGAAAAATCGGCACAAATTGTTCACATATTGTGCCGATTATCACTTTTCAAGCTTAAAATGCGCAGCAATGTCATAAGGTGTATCGGTTGAGTTAACTAAATATTGTTAGTTTTTAAACAATAGCGAACTAACCGTGTTAGCTCGTTATGAATAATATTCAACTTTCAATCAACAGCTGTCATTTTAATGAGAGGCTTGATTAAGCTTGTGCGTCAATAAACTCTTTTAATTGAGTCTTTGATAATGCACCTACTTTAGTGGCAACTAACTCGCCGCCTTTGAACATTAATAATGTTGGGATGCCACGTACACCGTACTTAGCAGGTGATACATTATTTTGGTCAACGTTAAGTTTAGCTACAGTGATCTTACCCGCGTACTCTTCAGCTACGTCGTCTAAGATTGGCGCAATCATTTTACAAGGACCACACCATTCAGCCCAGAAGTCTACCAATACAGGCAATTCTGAGTTAATGACGTCATTTTCGAAGCTGTCATCGCTTAGGTATACAATTTTATCGCTCATGTAAATCTCCAGATTTGGCACCATTGCTAGTTTATTAATGGCTTACCATGTATATTGGGGCGGTTAAATAGTTTTCAAGTAAACGTGTGGGCTATTTCAAACGATTAAGTCTTTTTTTGCAACACTAACGAGTATGCTTGAGCTATGAGCGAAACACATTTATCTACCCAAAAGTTTGCTGACTTCCCTTTGAAACCAGAGGTAATTCAGGCTTTAAACGAAAATGGCTTTGAATTTTGTACGCCAATTCAGGCGTTATCTCTTCCCATTTTATTGCAACAAAAAGATATTGCAGGTCAGGCACAAACAGGTACTGGCAAAACAATGGCTTTTTTGGTTGCCACATTTAACCATCTTTTATCGGTTGCCATACCAGAAGGGCGACAAATTAATCAGCCACGTTCAATTATTATGGCGCCGACTCGCGAATTAGCGATTCAGATTGCAAAAGATGCCAAATTATTAGAAAAACATACTGGCTTAAAGGTCGGTATTGTCTACGGTGGCGAAAGTTACGATGTTCAACGTCAAGTACTTGATGCTGGTGTTGATATTCTTATTGGTACCACTGGCCGTATTATCGATTATGTTCGTCAAGGTGTGATCAGTTTGAATTCAATTCAAGCGGTTGTACTTGATGAAGCTGATCGTATGTTCGATTTAGGCTTTATTAAGGACATTCGTTTCTTGTTTAGACGTATGCCTGATGCCAAGTCTCGCTTGAACATGTTGTATTCAGCAACATTATCAATGAAGGTGCAAGAACTGGCTTATGATCATATGAATGATCCTGAGAAAGTTGAAATTGCCCCTGAGCAAAAAACATCTAAGAACATTAAAGAAGAAATTTTCTACCCTTCAACAGATGACAAAATGCGTCTGTTATTAACCTTGCTAGAAGAAGATTGGCCTGAAAAAGCGATCATTTTCTCAAATACCAAGCACAGCTGTGAAAAAGTTTGGTCATGGTTAGAAGGTGATGGACATCGCGTAGGTTTACTGACTGGTGATGTGCCGCAAAAGAAACGTATCCGTATTCTTGAGCAATTTACTTCAGGTGCACTTGATTTATTAGTGGCAACGGATGTTGCTGCTCGTGGTCTACATATTTCTGATGTATCTCATGTGTATAACTATGATTTACCAGATGATTGTGAAGATTATGTTCACCGTATTGGCCGTACAGGTCGTGCGGGTCAAAAAGGCGTTTCGGTGAGTTTTGCATGTGAAGAATATGCACTGAATCTGCCTGCAATTGAAACGTATATCTCACATTCAATCCCTGTGACGAATTACGACCGTGAAGCATTACTTGATGATTTACCGCCTCCAGTGCGTATTCATCGTAAGCACCCTACGACGCGTGGTCGTGACGGTGGCAATCGTAATGGTGCACATCGCAGTGGTGGTCGTCCACCTCAAAGGAATCGCAGACACTCGTAAATGACTGGTTCAGCTACATTACCTTGTTACGCCGCGATAACGCTTGGCTCAAATAGCTTTAATATGTTGGTTGCCCAAACATTGGATGGCCAGCCAACAATTATTGCTAAATATAAGCAGAAAGTGCGTTTGGCAGAAGGTATTGGCGAGGATAATCGCTTAGCTGAAGCAGTATTACAACGTGGTTTGGATTGCTTATCCATGTTTGCTGAGATGCTTGAAAAGCATCAAGTCGCTCAGCAACATGTCGCTGTTTTTGCAACAGCAACCCTTCGTGTTATCTCAAATGCTCAAGAATTCCATCAACGCTCGTTACCGATTTTAGGTCATCCTATTGAAGTGATTAGCGGCCTGCGTGAAGCTGAACTCATTTATCAAGGTATGGCAGCCACCACTGAAGGTGATGGTCAACGTTTGGTGATTGATATTGGTGGTGCTAGCACTGAGTTTATTATCGGTAATGGCAATCAAGTGCTATTTAAAACCAGTTTAGACTTTGGCTGTGTTCGCTTTAATCAACAGTTTTTCAATCAAGTCCCTTATCAACTTCATCATTTCGAACAAGCCAAATTAGCCGTATCAAAGGCGCTTGAACCGCATAGCGAGTTATTGAGAGAATTAGGTTGGCAAGGCGTTGTAGGCGCCTCTGGCGCAGTACAATCCGTTGTATCTGTGCTTAATCATCGTGAATTATCAGAAATCATTACCTTAAAGGTGTTATACCGTTTTCGTGATGAGGTTTTAGTGCAAAAGAATGAATCTCTGCATCATATTCAGGGTTTATCTGAAGAGAAAGCACCAACGTTTGCATCAGGTATTGCTATTTTAATCGCCTTGTTTGAACTGCTGGATATCGAGTCGCTTAACCTTTCTGGCGGTGCGCTGCGAGAAGGCGTATTGACCATGTTAGCTGAACGAGTTGAGCAAACTGAATAAGCTATTTCATCGTTTTCATTACCCAGAAACAGCAGTAAAAGAATACAAAAAAGGGACGCTAACTTACGTTAGCGTCCCTTTTTGATGATCAATAAATCAGATATTTAAATACTGATTATTTAATGATGTTCAGTAAATCTTGCTCTAAAGTCACTTCAGGTCTTTCAATGATGCGGCCAATTTCTTTATCGTCTTGCTCTACGATGAAGGTTGGTATACGGCTGAACTCATAGTTAGCAGCTAAGCCTTCTGGATCTAATTTGCTGCGATCTACACCGATGTATGTGACGGTGATATTTGGATTGGCAACTTCTTCAATAAGCTTCATGAAACGTGGTGTTTCACGGTGACAATCTGGGCACCAAGTACCGATAATAACGACAACATTAGTTGGCGTGTCGATTGCTTTTAATGCTGAAATGGCATCTGCATTAGTTTGGTAGTTTTCAAACTCTGCTGCGTAACCTGGTAAATCTTTTTCAAGTGCTGAAATTTCAACAATGCCAGTGATAATCACTTCTTGTTTCTCCTCGCTGCATGTCGCCATGAAGCCTGATTGCTCTTCATCAAATGCACAGCCGCTGTTTGCTACTGCTGTACCTGTAATCAAATGACTACTGAAAAATAGAGCCGTTGTGGCTAGTAATGTTTTAACGCTTTTATGCATGATAAGGCCTCATGAATGAAGAATACAATAATTCAATCATTTCGGCGTAAGTTAGTGAAGTCGAATATGCTCGGCGTGTTAGCTAGATCACTGATAAGGGCAATAATTCAAACATAACTTTGAACTTGCCCTGTAATCAAAAAAAGACCCAGCATGACAGCATTTTGAATAATATTTTTTATTTATATTATATGCCTGTAGCTTTACTTGGCTTAGGTTTAGCTACTTTTTCTGTTGAAAAAATATGCCAAGCTTTTTCAATACCTGACTCCTGCCATTTAGCAACTGCAACTAAGCGATGCTCGCGACCTCTGATGGCATTTGGGATCATGTTAGATTCAAAATATACTTGTGAAGTAATTTGTTGCTCATTAATGCCTTGAGCTACGATTATTCGCGTGATTTCAGCGGCGCGTTTTTTAGCGAGTTCATGGTTATAGGCATCACTGCCTTCTGGGCTGGTGTCACCGATTAAGTATATTCTTGCATCTTGAAAATGTTTAACAGCATTGACCATTTTTGCCAATCGTTCTGATTCGTAAGTGGTTAACGTGTGCTTATCAAACTCAAACATCACCACTCTACTGGCTTGTTTTTCTACTGTGGTTGAGCTTTCACAGCCATCATTATTGATAACTGAACCATCAGGAGTACTTAGGCACAGATCGCGTGCGGTAATCACACCATCTGTATCCAAATCGTATAAATCACGACTTTGCTGTTCAACAAGGGCTGGGCGCGGTGTTTCTATACAAGCGCTGAGTGTTAGGGCAAGTAGGCAAAGTGGCAGTAAGTTAATTGATTTCATGTTACTTCTCCTCTTGCCATTGGTTAGGGGTGTCGACCCTAAATGATTCGATCAGTTGCCCTGTCGCGTTAATTAAGCGATAGGCCGCAATGTGATAATTGTAATAAGCACTAAGATAGTTTTTGCGCGCAAGATACACTTCGACTTTGGCATCGAGGACATCAAGCAATGAACGTCTGCCAAGTTCAAACTGGCGTTGATAGCCTTGTTCTGCCTGCACAGCCTGATCGACATTTACTTGATAGAATTTACGTTGCTGACCGACAAATTCGTATGAATTCCAAGCTAGGCGAGTGCCTTCTATCACTTGCTTTTCGGTTTGCTGACGAATGGATTTAGCTTGCTGAACTTGCCAAGCTGCGGCTTCTGCTCGGTCATTGGTTGAGCCGCCGTTATACAAATCATAGCTCAGCATTAACATGGCTCTGGCGTCTTCATCAGGGCCTTCAATTCCGCCAATATTGTCATTTTTGTTGGCTTGTAGCTCGATTGATAGCTTAGGCCAGTAATCACTTTTTTCGCGCTCATATTGAGATGAGGCTGCTTGAGTGTCATTGATTGCAGCATCGATTTCAGGGTGGTTCTTAACTGCTTGTTCAAGCGCTAATTTTAATGAGGTAGGCACATAATTAAAGTCAGGTTTAGCATTATATAAATCTACCGGAAGTTGCCCGACAAGATCATAATACTTAGCTTGTAAATCCATTTGCTGATTGCGTGCTGCGAGATAACCCGATTGACTGGTTGCCACGCGCGCTTTAACTTGAGCGACATCAGATTCACTGCTTAAGCCTTTATTTTGACGTAAAATGATATCCTTAAGGATATCTTTATGTTCTTCAATATTGCGCTCAGCGAGGCCGACAATACGGTTTGCTTCGACTAGGTTTAAGTAAACTGTGGCGACTTCTAGTGACAAGTTTTCAGCTTCTGAAATCAAGCCAAATCGCTCGGCTTCTTGTTCAAATTCAAGGCGGTCAATTTCAGAGGTTGTTCTAAACCCATCAAACAATAATTGCGATACTTTAACGCCGAGTTCGGTGCGATTTAGATCAGTATCAACTCGTTGGCCGCTGTTATATCGAACTTCTTCGTAACCGACACCACCGTAGAGTTTAACTTGAGGAAGATAATCACCCACAGCGGCTTTTTTATAACGAACTGCGGCTTCAAAGCTGGCATATTTTTGCTGCAACCTTGGATGGTGATTTATCGCTTCTGCTACTGATTGTTCCAACGTCAGTGCTTGTGCCTGTGTTGATATTACTAAAGCAGAAATGAATAACAGTTTTTGCATAGTATCCTTACCTTTACCTTACGGTTCTCGTAGCGCATTTGCTCTGGCCCGCAATAGCGGTTTTAGCCAGTAATTTAAGACGGTTTTATTGCCAGTTAAAATATCGGTTGAGGCTTGCATGCCTGAAATAATTGGCCAGCCGTTCAGTTGGTTTTCATCAGTTTGAATATGGGCTTCATAGTAAGTTGTGCCATCTTCAAGTTGTTGTGCATCAGGGCTGACGTATATGACCTCACCTTTAATACCACCGTATATCACAAAGTCATAAGCCGTAAATTTCACCATTGCTTTTAAGCCTTTATGAACAAAAGCAATGTCCTTGGGCGCGATATGACTTTCGATAATGAGTTGGTCATCTTGAGGGACGACTTCCATGAGTACTTGGCCTGGTTCTACCACTTGCCCTGCTGATCGCACGACAATATTAGACACGCTGCCCGAAACGGGACTGGTAATTTGGGTACGTTCCAGCCTGTCGGCTAGGGCTTTCATATTTTCGGTTAATGCAGATAATTCATTACTGGTTTTATTGCGCTCATCAGTGGTGCGGTTAACAAAATCGAGTGCGACATTTCGGCGCTCTGCCACTGCTTGACTGATGGCGGCTTTAAGTTGCCTTTCACTGGCTTGTGATGCTGATAATTCTCCTTGCAGTCTTACTGCATCACGCTCAAGTTTTAATAACTCTAACTCTGCTACAGCGCCTTCACCAACAGCCTCACGGGTCATGCGAATTTCTTGTTTTGCCATCGTAAGCCCACTGCGCTGAGCATTGATATTAATGTTCACTTCTTCTTTTGCTTGGCGTTTTTGCTCAACTATTTGGGCGGTTTGATCTAGCTGTGAAATTAATTGCGATAGCTGCGAGTTATATATTGCCTGTGATCGTCTGTTTGCTGAGCTGTCGGCAATATCAAACTGTTGTGGGGTAATTTGTACTTGTGAAAACCATAATGCTTGGGTGTCATCAATAAGGACACTATCGAGTAAGGCTTCGAGTCGAGTTAGTTGGTTTTTAAGCGCCACACTATTCAATCTGGCTTCATGAAATGCTGAAGCAAATCTGAGTTCATCGATAACTAATAGGGTTTGTCCTGCGATGACGGTATCGCCTTCTTTAACAAGGATCTCTTTTAAACTGCCACCGTCTAAACTCTCAATTTGTTGCACTGCAGAGGCGGGAACCACTTTGCCTTCACCGACGACAACTTCTTCTAATGTCGCAAAAGCTGCCCAAATGAGTGTGAAACAGAGTAAGCCAAATGTGAGTAATATGACTCGGTTGGCTCGTTTAGCTCCTTCAAGGTGTTTTATATGTAAGTTTGCACTCATGATTTCACCTCACTTATCTTTGAGGTATTCGTTTTTGAAGCACTTGTATTTGAAGTGTGAGCCTTTGAGTTGCTGGTGTTGCGAACGTTAATCGCTTTGATACGACGTTTATTAGGTTCAAGTAACTCGGCAGCAGATTTCTCGCCAATAATGGCACCTTTATCCATCACAATAATGCGGTCGCAAAGGCTAAGCACTTTTGGATTGTGTGACGAAATGAGCATAGTGCAGTTTTGAGTATTCATTTTTAAACTGCTAATAATTTGGGTTTCACTGCGTTCATCCATGGCGCTGGTGGGTTCATCAAGGATCAATAAAGTCGGCTGGCGAAGTAGGGTACGGCAAAGGGCTATAGCTTGACGTTGGCCACCTGATAGCTGACGACCAAACTCACCTACTTGGCTATTAAGGCCGCTTCCAAGTCGATCCATGAGTTTATCAATGCCTGTACTCATCATGGTTTGTGCTAGCAAGGTTTCATCCACTTGGCCGATACCGTAAAGCAAATTATCAAGCACAGTGCCATAGACTAAGTTAGGTTGTTGGCTCATATAACCAATATGGTCACGGAGCCTGCCGACTGACCATTGTTGAGCTTCCAATTGATTATAAAACAGTTGACCTTCACTGAGTTGATATTGGCCTGCTATCAGCGCCATGAGCGTTGATTTTCCTGCACCAGCAGGACCATAAAATCCGACCTTTTCACCCGCTTTAATATCAAGAGATATATCGTTAAATGCTGACAGGGGTTGTTCAGGGTAACTAAAGCTTGCACCACGAAGGTTAAGGCTGCCATTGAAAGGGAATTGCGCCACATTTAATGATTGCTGTTGGTTCTCTTGCGGTAACTCTAAAATAGATTCAACGGAGGTAATCGCAGATCGAGTTTGCTGATATTTAAGTAACAACATGGCGATTTGATTAATGGCGCTGGAAGCTCTGCCGCTTAACATTACGATGGCGATTAAGCCCCCCATACTTAAGTTGCCTTGATGAATTTGATATACCCCAGTGATGATTAAGCCAATTGACACTAACTGTTGGCAATTCATCACGCTATGACTAAGGGTATTAGAGCTAATACGAGATTCATTTTGCCAGTCAGCTAGACTGCTGACGGTTTCATTCCAGACTCTCGAGGCTTTTGCTTGACCGTTATTTTGTTTTATTTCTGCCAGCATATTTAAGCTTTCAACAAGATGAGCTTGGCGCTGAGTTGATAGCTTTGATGATTCTTCGATGGTTACTGATAAGCGCTTTTGCATAAAAACACTCAGCAAAATGAGCACGACCATGCAGGTCAGTGGCACAAACACCATGACACCACCAAGCCAAGCAATTAACACCAGAAATAATAAGGTGAAGGGTAAATCCACTGCAGTGACGAGAGTGACTGAGGTGATGAAATCACGAATGCTGTCAAATTCTTGCAGTTGCTTAGCAAAAGCACCTGAAGAAGCTGGACGGTTTTCTAATCGCATGCCGATGACTTTTTCAAATAAGGTTGATGACAGTTTGATATCGACTTGTTTACCAGCAACGTCTGCTAAACGTGTTCTGGCTTGGCGTAATAGCCAGTCAAATACAATGGCAATTGACGCGCCACTGGCGAGTACCCATAGAGTATCGATAGCTTGGTTGGGTACGACGCGGTCATAAACATTCATGGTAAATAGCGGGGTGACTAATGCCAGCAAGTTAATCGCTAACGAGCCGATTAAAAAGCTGCCATAAAAGGGTTTTACTTCATCAAATGCCGCTAAAAGCCAATGCCTTTTAGTGTCTTTATGGTGTTCAGTACCGCGCTCATCAAGTTGTTCTATGGGCTTGATGTACCAGCAATGGGCTGACTTGGATTTAAATTGCGCTGCGAACTGTTTTTCATTTATTTGAGTGTGTTGACCTTGCATATCAACAAGGATTAATGCGCCTTGCTGTTTTTCTGATGCAAAGTAGACCTGGTTGTGTTGATCAAATATGATTGCGGGCAAAGCTAAATGATTAAAACTTAATGCTTGGGGCGCACTATCAACATTAATTTGTTTGAGTAAATCACTTAGCTGAAGAGCCCGTTGTTCTTCGCCGCTATTAATAGGATGGGCGGATAAGATTTTAGAAAGACTTTCTGAGGAGATAGGCAGGCCAAAATGAGCCTTAATCAGTGTCAGTAAACTGATTAAGGCTTGATGATTAGCTTGTTGTTTAGCGCTTTCATTTGCTGACATTATAGACGGCTCATCCTTTGCATCTTTGTTATTGTTTATCTAGCTTTTATGTCTCTGTTTATATTGTTTTTATCACTATTGTTACTTAAATATTTAACTTTGGTTTAGCAGCGTTTGCTGTTGAGTTAGTTGATTGATTTCATCTAGTTCTGATTGATTTAAATAACTTTCACTTTCAAAACTGGTGGTTAACGTTTCTTGTTTTGATAAGGAATCTTTAATGGCCGATGTAAGTGAATTTAGCGAATTGATTTCATCATTAGGTTGATTGCTAAGTTCAGTATTAAAGGCACTATTGGTGTGAGATAAATCTGTGTGTGATGCATCTGTTTGTGAGAATCTAGTCGGTGAACTATCAGGAATAGGTTGTATGTAACCAAATCCTGGTTGTTCAATAAGTTTATCCCCCCAATGAGTATCAACACTGATCAGGGATAACGCTGAATTTTGGGCTACTGAGATGATGTCATTCGTAGCAATTAAGCTTGTTGGTTGTGCTGATATTGGCATGATTTGATTGAGTGTAAATTCAATCGGGGTAATGTCGTCGACAGGATTATTTGGGCTTAACTCAATTCTAATAAGCTCACGATCAATAAGCTCACTGCCAATAGGATCTTGATAGCCATACTCAGGTTTTGTGTTGGGATTAAAATCAATACTAAAAGGCTGAATCTCTATAGGTGCAGCTTCGACATTTGCTGACAGGCTTTGCTGCGATGCTGGGGTACTGAAATCTTGCGCATAAGCATTTTCATTAGAAATTACATTAGTATTTGCATGAGTACTTATATGAGTACTTGTATTAGTACTTGCATCATTAATGACAGGATTGATTGGCATAATTGAGTCAATAGGGTCCATTGGCGACACATAACGGTAAGGCGTGTCATATTGCCTCATGTATTCAAATTGCATCCTTTGATACATTTCTTCCATGACTTGCTGTTGGAAATCTTCAAGTTGTACACCATAAACGGCTGCGCTTTGTGTCATGGGTTCAAGGTTATTAGGATTTACATCGGTATTAGCATCATTGAAAGCAAAGTTTTCCATGGCTGCTGGACTGTTCATTACTGCGTTATCATCAACGGTAATTGTGATGGTTTCTAGATCGCCTTCTGCAGATTCGCCATCAAGTGTTGCTGTTGGGTCTAGGCTTAATTCAAAAGTGGTACCTGCCGTTACACCGCTTATCATTAGGCCAGCAACACTCTCAATTGGGACAATCCATTGATTACCTTGTTGGGTCCCAGCTGATAACGTTGCCCCGTCAGGCACGCCTAAAATAGTGAGGCTTGCAGTCTCTCCTGGGGCTGGATTTTTTAATTCAAGCCCAAGGTTGAGTGGGATATCGTTGGTAGTTAAAGCATTAATATCGCCAAATTGTGTCCAAATCGGTGGGTCGACTTCTGGGGTTATTTCAATCTCGAAATTGACTATTTGTGCAGCGCTTTGATCTGTTTCATTTGAGCCTAGTACTTCAGCAGTATCAATACTGGAAAGTGCCAACTCAACTTGTAACGTACCGAATGCAAGTTCACCAGGTAAGATTTTTATTTCATCTAAACTGGTTTCATTGACCAGCAGCGATGCTGTAAATCCGCCATTCCCGTCAGAA
Source organism: Shewanella sp. 10N.286.51.B7 (assembly GCF_002873615.1). Taxonomy (NCBI): domain Bacteria; kingdom Pseudomonadati; phylum Pseudomonadota; class Gammaproteobacteria; order Alteromonadales; family Shewanellaceae; genus Shewanella; species Shewanella sp. 10N.286.51.B7. The sequence continues at coordinate 10,016 of NZ_MCUF01000066.1, read as the reverse complement.
ATTAATGCAGCAAATTGACCATCAATTTCAATACCTGCTAAATCGATGAGGGCATTCGCTTCTGCTGAAGTAATCGTCACTTCGACTCTAATTGACTCATGTCCTTCAAGGTCAATTAGCTCAGCCCCTAGTTCGACTTTGATAGCATCGCCTTCTATGGCGCTGTAGTCATCTGGAGCTGAGATTATTTGGACACCATCTGCGACTGGACTGACACCCACTAAAAAGTCCATAGAGGTTGTGACGAAGTCATCAGTACCTAACTCTTGAGTGATGATTGAAAGTGACAATGGCATATCGCCATTAAAATTTTGTGGTGGCTTGATGACAATGCTATCGAGTTGGTCTGGGGTAATGGTCCAGTAGCTTGTAGGAGAGCCATTAAACTGACCTCCATCAGCACCATTGTTGGGTAAAAGCTGTAAATTACCGCCAGCATCTTGGTAATAAACAGTGGCGCCTTCTGGGACTCCTTGAATGGTGATGTATTGCACTTCGGAGCCGTCGGTATCAATCAGACCGATAATAGAACTATTGATACCAGTTAAGGCAATATTGGTATCTTCAGTACCGTTAATGATAATCAGATCTGCTGGCACCTCTGCAGCATCAGTAACAGGGGTGACTTGAATCGTTATAGTATCGCTGAAGTTTGCGTTGTCGATAACATTAGCACCATCAATATCTGCAGTGTCACTGACAGTGCCTGAAATCAGTAGTCTAAAGTCACCACTTAGGTGTTCTGGTGGTGAAAATTGCAATAAAGCTAGGGCATTGTTTAATGCTACATTGGTGTTACCTGTAAATTCCCAAGTATCATCAGTGCCAGATTTTAGCTGGAACAAACCAGTGTTATCAATGAGCTGGCCGCCATCGAGCAGGGTAATGGTAAATAGCTGTGCAGGGTCGTCCAAAATGATTTTTTCTTCACCACCAGTGTTAGCGGTGGCATCTGTGTCAGCGAAGGCTAAAAATAACCCTAGGGCCTTAGGGTCATCTTCATCCATGGTATCAATTAATGACTCCAGAGTGACACCATCAGCCACTGGGGTAATATTAATTTCCAAATTCTGAGAATCATCTATTTTGGTATCACCACTTAATGAGTCTGTGGCAATGATGCGAATAGGAATAGTCAAATCACCGGAAAAATCCTCAGAAATATTATGTAATGCTAAGTTACTTAACGATGCTGTAGTAAAGACATATTCGATGATGTTTTCGCCACTACTGTCATAGAGGGCGATAACGTCACTACCGGTAAAATAACCGCCCTGAGGTAAGTCGCTGGCTAGCACTCTAAAGCTTATGACATCATTATTATCACTGGTGATGGATAAGTTGAGATGACCACTAAAGCTAATCGCATTATCTTCAATAGCATCAATTGTGGAGGATTGTAGGTCAGTGACTACGGATGCGGTTGATGCAGATGTGGGTTGTTCAAATAGCACAAAAATGTTGGTTGAAATGATCTCAGGATCGTCTCTATCTAGCACTCTTGCTTCAACAGTGATTGTTTCAAGGCCAGTGACATGATCGCTTGATATCGTCATGCCATCAAGAATGGCTTGGGATTGCTCCTGAATTGTGTCACTTGTCATACCGTTAGTTGGTATTAGCCAGCGACCATCACCATCATGGATCGCTCCATTCGGGTGAGTAACAAACCAACCGTCGTCACTGGGCATAACGATAACGATATAATCCAAAACTTCAGAACCGTCTATATCACCATCAAAAAATACAATGTCATCAGTCAGGGTAATAGGTGTCCCATCGGTGCTATGCAGCACAGTATTATCAGTTTGCAGACGGGTAATGATCTCAACTACGGCATCAACCTGAACGGACAGTTGAGTTGAAATATCTTGTATTAGGGTCTGACCGGTTTCTGAAGTGTCAGTGATTTGGTAATTAACATCTAAGGTAAATGGTCCGTCAGCGTCTTGTGGTGGCAGCACTGCTAAACGACCAGAGTTGAGTAAATCAGTTAACGTCGGGCTAGCTGCATCTGTTAATTCTGACAGTAATAAGCCTGCACTACCGACAACAATCTCAGCGCCATCGAAGAGGAAAATGATGCCGTCACTTGATGGGAAGAGGGTTAACTCAGTAATGGTTTCACTGCCATCCATATCAGCCAGTAACGCAGGTGATAAATTGAGAACGATAGGCTGATCTTCTTTACCACTACTTACTGTGGTTAGTGACTGGACTGTTTCATCAATAACAGGTGCGATATCAATATTAAGATTGAGTTCATACTCAGCTGTATCACCATCTAACTCGGTGCTTTCAACGAATAAAGTCAGATTTATTTGACCGCTAAAGTCTTCAGGTGGCCTTAAGGATAAGGTTGATAATACTTCCGCTGTCACACTATACGCTGGCTGACCTGACTCAAATCCCACAACAGGTAAATAGATGATTTGGCCATTCGCATCCACAAGTGACGCCCCTTCAGGCAGACCAACCAGGCGAATACTCAGAGTTTCTGAACCGTCATCATCAGAGCTTACTAAGGTAAAGCTTAATGGAATGTCACTGTCTTCGTTGAATGGAACGACCGAATTAATACTACCATCATTAGTCATTTGCCAAACACTGGCATCAGACGTAATTGTCGGTGCATCATTTGCGACACCAGTTAAACTAATGGTAAGCGTTTGTGGCTCACTGTAATGCGGGTTGGGTTGCAGAACTGAATCTATAGGGGCTATACCATCTTGTGCCGTTTCTGTTGAAAAGCTCCGGACTGTAATGTCAAATTCACCTAAATTGGCTGAGCTTGCATCAGCTAATGGAATTAGCATAGCTCCTAGATAAGGAGGGGTTGGGAGGATATCGTCAAATTCGACCGTCCAAACTCCATTGCCTAAATTGACCGCAGAAGGGGCATCGATTATCCAGCCATCAGGTAGGGTTAATTCAAATCCTAAACTCTCTGAGCCAGAATTGTCCGAAAGCTCACCAAAAAGAAAGTCGTATAAAGCAATTGATACATCTTCATCACTGGAGATATCTCTTGTTGTTAGGCTAGGTAAATCTGCGACAGGACTAACATTGAAAATGATGGTTTCAGCTGCAATATCAATAGTCGCATTATTGTCTGGTTCAGTAGATATTGCTTGTATATCAAAGCTAAATTGCCCTGCTAAATCATCACCGACTAAAGCTTGAAGTTGAGCTAACTCATCTGCGGAGATGGTTTGTCCATTGGCGATAGAAAAGCTATTACCATCACTGTTGATACTGCTAAGGGTTAAGCCTGAAGAGATATTAGTTATGACATACGTCATGACTTCTGAGCCTTGGCTGTCAGCTCCAACGATATCTTTTGTACTGGCTTCAACATTAATATTAATTGCTCCTGCATCTTCTTTGATATCGTAGACAAATTGGCTAGTATCATCCCATTGTGGAATATCGGCTACGGATTCAATCGAAACAGGGATTAGGGTGGTGATTGATGGTTTATTGTTGATGTTAACCGTGGCTTCAAATTCAACATTTAGGGTAGCATCTGAAGCATCTTCTGCGGGGTGGTAAAGCAGGTTGCCACTAGGGATAGCAACACCAAAGTCATTAATATATAAGTTGATGCCTTCGAGAATGTAATTACCATCGCCATCTGTAGGCACTGGAATGCCATCTAATGTTAACGTGCCTCCGGCTAATGATGCTGTATTGAAGACTATACTTTGAATCAACTCACCTTCATCGATATCGCCTGGGTATCCAAATACCAGTAGATTAGCGGGGGTATCTTCAACAAAATTGGGGTTCAGTATTCGAACAGAGCCAGTTTGGTCTTTAGCTGTAATGGTTAAATTATCGATAACAGTATCGCCATCTGCATCAGTAACATATACCTGAACAACTTCGCTATATATTGGTTGCTCATATTCAAATACTTTACTCGACACTACCGCTTGGCCATTGGCTGTGATTAATAATGTACCGTATTTGACTCCGGTATCAGTAAAGAGGTCGACTGAGTCACCTGCAGCGTATTCTTGGCCATCATAAATGAACTTACTGACAGTTGCGCCATCTGCGCCTTGCTGTTTTTGATTGAATAATTGTACGCTGAAGTCGGTATTATCTTGCTCTGTAAAGGTCAATTCAGAGTCATGTTGAACAGGGGTGTCATCGGTTATGTCAATATTAATCGTTTGCTGATTTGACTCATCACCATCGGCGTCAGTTGCAAATACATCAAAACTTAACGTTTGAATATTTTCGCCGTTACCAAGCGGATGATCGATAGCTGCAAATTGTTCAAACTCAATTTTACCATTGGCATTAAAGCGCACTTTAAATACGGTTGTGTTATCTCCTGAACGGATGGCTTCATACCAACCATTATTATTGGCGTTATCGCTTAAGACAATGGCTTGGCCGTTACTGGTGTAGCCATCAAAGCTATAGCTGTCAGTCAGTTCAATCGATACAATATCATCGCTGCCACTGGTCATGCTCAATTGCGCACTACTGAGAATGCTGGCGTTGTCGACAAGCTCTCCTTCGTTAACAGTTAACGTAATTGAGGAAGGTAAAGAAGGTGTTTCTCCATCAAATATATCTATATCAACACGGCCGGTGATTTCAGTTTCATCACTATCAATCGCAATAACATCGACTTTGATCGTTGTGAATGTACCTGTAGCAGTGTTGTTATCTATTGGGCCTAGCATATGCATATCAAATTCGACCGCAGAGCTACTTTCAGCATCAATAAAAATATCGCTAGGTAAGTTCATCCGAAAGACGACATTACCATCAGGTGTTTGCCCTTCTGCGACTGCGCCATCATCAGACAGTACCCAGAATATATTAGTGCCATTTTGGGTCAGATTATTGCCATCAGCATCGACTACATAATCGCCATCCACAAGACCAAACTTAATGTTGACGATAGGATCGCCTGTTGTGCTGATATTTATAAAACCAGTGGTGCGATTATCAACACCAGCGGTAACGCTTGGTAATTCGCTGATATCGATATCAATGACGCTGATTTGCCCTGGGTCATCATCACTGACAATTAGTGTCATCTGAGCTTGAGTTGTATCACCATCAAAGTCAGTAATAATGAGCCCAAAATTAACTTCGTCGGTGTTTATTTGATCAAAAGGGCGGCTCAGTGTGGTGGTATATGTATGAGAGAGTGTGTCACTTTCAATATTCCAACCGTTGTCGATAACAATCGTTAAAATTGGATTTGAAATATCACCTGTATGAGCTGTTAAAGTTAAGCCATCATTCGATAGTTCAAAAATTACCGCGACGCCACCGGCTGTTAAGTTTGGTATTTGATCGATATTAAAACCTAAGCTACTAATCGCATCAGCTCCGACATTAATATCAAATTGTCCTGTTTGAATTAAAGGTGTTCCTGCCAGATTGGTTTCATCAAAATTCAGAGTGTCGATATTATCAATCAGTGCTGAATTACCATCATTAATAGTCCAACTCAGTTTACCTATATCGATATGACTACCGTCTAAGTCAGTAGCATCGATTAAGGTTTGTAAAGTTAAATTATCTGTAGAAACATGATCTAATGGGCGCTTTAAATCCATCACCGCTGTGACATCGAGGTCATCGCTATTACTTGATGCAGAGAGTGATAAGGTAAATATAGTTACCCCATTGGCGGTGGCTGTAATGGTTTTAGCATCGGCAGCCAATGTGTAGCTTAATGCGTCCCCATTTGAGGTTAACCCTAATGAGTTTAAGGGGACTAGGGATAAAGTACTAAAAACCACAGTTGAAGCAATTAGTGAGTCAGATCCTGCTGTGATAGAAAATGACTGGCTGTCAGTATTGACACCATTAATGGTTGATTCTGCTGTTGCAAAGTTTGCATCAGCCATGGTGCCGATAGCACCATCATTAATCGTAATTGTGCTGGTGGCATAAGCGATGCTACCGTCAAAGTCGGTGACGGTATAATCAAAACTAATTGATTGCTCTACTGTATTATCCAAATTATCACTAGCCACAAACTGCCAGAAACCATTGGCGTTGACTGTTAAGACGCCTTTGCCTGTATCAATCACGGCAGACGCATTAATAGCTACGGCGTAATCCATACCATTAAAGTTGATGTTTTCAACATTTAGAGGACCTTCAATGGTGTAATCATTACCTGTTATAGACCCCGTCATTGTTGTGTCTTCAACCGTTGTGAAGTGATCATCTATAGCGAGCTCAGGAGTATCTTTTACGTGTAATATGGCATAAGTAATGATTTGTTCTGTTGTGCCGTCAAGATCAGTTTGCAGACCTTCTAGTCTAATAAATGTGGATATGTTATTTGCTGTTACTTTGTCCAGCGGTTGATATAAGGCAACGTTGAGATCTTGTCCTGTTAATGTGGCTTGTAATACTAATTCATTGTCACCGCTTCTGAATACTTGGAAAGATTGACCATCCGCAGCTAAAACCATGGTTAATTCTTGGCCATTAGATTGGCTACGCAACAAAAATTCTTGGTTTGCAGATAAGCTTAGTTCTGCATCAGGAATATCGAAGCTGAAGTCGGCATTGGTTTGGTTATAAAGGTTGAGTGCTAGTTCATATAAATATCCATCAGTAGGGATATCTAATTGTGGCATTTCATCAACCGCAGTATTACCAGCTAAGTCAGTAACACTGACATCCATTTTCCAACTTAAACGCTGATTTAAACCATCAACATGTAAAGTGTCGTCAAACAGCCAGCTGCCATCTGCGTTGACTGTAGTGGTAAACGTCTTGGTAGTAATACCGTCGGTTAACGTTAGTGTGACAGTTTGGCCTTGTTCTACGCCTGTGGTGGTTCCAGCAAGAGACGATTCTCTTCCGTAGGTGAATAAACCGACATCAAAACCATCAACTCCAGTATCAATATCGATAGTCACCTGAGTATCAATGAGCACTTGATCAGATGCTGTTGCGCTATTGCCTGCAATATCTATTGCAGTTGCGGTTGCCGTAAGGGTGCCATCAACAAACCCTATCGCTGCAAGGTCTTGAGCTGTAATACTATAAGTACCGTCAGTATTGACCGTGGTCGTTACGGTAGTTGATACATTGTTGGCGTCGGTTAATGTGATTCTGACTTGCTGACCAGCTTCAATATTAGTCACAGTACCGCTGACAATGACTGCACTAAGCTCAGTTTGGTTAATGAAACTATCACTATCGACAATTTCGACAGTGATTGATGCGGTAGTATCCACAGGCATTTGTGCGGAGACTGTTGCAGGGTTGCCTGCAACATCGCTAACCTCTGCTGTGACAAGTAATGAGCCATCATCAAAGCTTGATAAATCTTGTGCTGGGAGAATCCAAACACCACCAGTGACGATGGCGGTTAGGGTCAGAGAGTGGCCTTGGCTATCGGTGAGGTTCACGGTAACGGTTTGACCGTCTTCGACATTGGTAACCGTGCCTTGAATGACCACTTGGGTCATTTCAACAGCATTGATAACGCCATCGTTATCAATAATCGTGATGTCAATTAATGCGGTTGTATCCACAGGCATTTGTGTGGTGGCTGATGCAGGGTTACCCGCTACATCACTGACCTCAGCAGTGACTGCTAAAGATCCATCATCAAAGGTGGATAGATCTTGTGCTGGGAGTGTCCAAACACCACCAGTAACGATAGCGGTTACTGTCAATGAATGGCCTTGGTTATCGGTGAGATTGACGGTAACTATTTGGCCATCTTCAATGTTTGAGACGCTACCTTGAATAACTACTTGAGTCATTTCAGTGGCATTGATAACGCCGTCGTTATCAACAATTTCCACAGTGATATCGGCAGCTGTATCTTTAGCTACTGTGTTGTTGCCAATGCTCGGATTACCTTCTATATCGACAGCTAATGCACGTAGCGTGAGTTCACCATCAAGTAATGATGACAAATCAAGGTTATCAAGTTGCCACTGACCATCAACAACACTGGTATTAAATATCAATCTAGTGCCATTTGAATCTGTCACCCAAATTAGTACATTTTGACCATCTTCAATATTAAGTGCCTCACCGCGCAAAGTTGTGCTGGGGACTTCAACGGCATTAAGCGTATTGTCATCATCTACCGCTTCAATGGTCACAGATGCTTGAGAATCTTTGCTGACAATGGCTGTGACAGAAGTGGGGTTGCCAGCGATATCGATAGTATTCGCTGTAAAGCTAATATTGCCATCGACGAGTGATGAAACATCTGCATCGCTAATTTGCCAAACACCTGCGACGACAGTGGTATTGAAAGTGAGTTGGTTATTGAGGCTATCGGTTAGGGTAATAGTAATGGTTTGACCGTCTTCAACATCATCAACTTGACCTGAGAAATCAAGGCGCAGCATTTCAAAGCGGTTAATGACAGAGTCTCTACCCGTGTCCACATCAATTGTGATATCAGCCAATATATCAACAGGCATTTGTGCGGTGGCTGATGCAGGGTTGCCTGCTATATCGCTGACCTCTGCTGTGACCGCTAGTGAGCCATCATCAAAGCTTGATAAATCTTGGGGAGCTAACGTCCATACTCCGCCAGTAACAATGGCGTTAAGGGTTAATGAATTCCCTTGATTATCGGTGAGGTTGACGGTAACGGTTTGACCATCTTCAACGTTTGTGACGCTGCCTTGAATAACCACTTGGGTCATTTCTGCAGCATTGATAACGCCATCGTTATCAATAATCGTGATGTCAATTGCAGCTGTCGTATCAATTGGGATTGAGGTCGATCCTTGTGCTTGGTTACCAGCATTGTCGTATGCGATAGCTGTCACTAAGAGTGAACCGTCATCGAACGCTGATAAATCTTGAGCGGCTAAACTCCACACTCCATTTATGATGGTTGTTGTTAATGTTAATGAGTTATTGAAATCGTCAGTTAGCGTTACTGTAACGAGTTGACCGTCCTCGATATTACTTACGCGCCCTTGGATAATGACTTGGCTTAATTCCGTCGTGTTAATGACACCGTCATTATCTATAATTTCGACTGAGATCTCAGCGCTAGTATCAACAAGTATTTGAGTCGAATTTGAAGCAAGGTTCCCTGCAATATCGTTCACTTCAGCAGTAGCAATTAAGGAGCCATCATCAAAGTTTGATAAATCTTGTTGAGGTAAGTTCCAAGTTCCGTTGATAACTACTGTGGTTACACTGAGGGAGTTTCCTTGATTATCTGTCATCGTCACAGTAACGGTTTGACCATCCTCAACATTAGCAACAGTACCTTGTATCGAGACTTGCGTCATTTCAGCGGCATTAAGTACGCCATCGTTATCAATAATCTCAACTGTAATATCAGCTAGGGTATCTTTTATGATGGTATTAGTAGCAAATGCAGGATTTCCTTCTGCATCAATTGCGACGGCATAAAGGTGTAATATACCGTCTGCTAAATCAGAAGCATCTAGTCCTGATGCAGTCCAAAGACCATTATTCACCTCTGATGAAAGGGTGAAAACTTGGCCTAAACTATCGGTAACTGTGATGAAAATGACTTGACCATCTTCGATATTGTTAGCGACCCCAAAAATGGTATTAAGGTCATCAATATCTTGCTGATTTAAAATCTGGTCGCTATCAAGGACATTGATAGTGACATTGGCAACAGTATCTTTAATTACCGTTGTAGAAGAAGAAGCCGGATTACCTGCAATGTCCTGAGTGTTAACATCAAAACGTAATTCCCCATCGACTAGTGCTTCAATATCTGCATTTTCAATTCGCCAACTACCATCCACGACTTGGGTTGTGTAGGTGAGAGTCTGACCGTCAACATCAGTAATGGTGATAGTGACGGCTTGACCATCTTCTACGTCAAAAACTGAGCCTGAAAAATCAAGTTTTTTCATCTCGAAACGATTAACAAATTCGTCGTTGCCTGTGTCAACGGTAATGTTGACTGCAGCCAATATATCAATGGGATCGCCCGTGGTTGCAGATATTGGGTTACCCGCAACGTCAGAGACTTCAGCTGTTGCTATTAGGTAGCCATC
>NZ_MCUF01000065.1:0-215 GCF_002873615.1 Shewanella sp. 10N.286.51.B7 | reverse complement strand
GTGCTGTTTGGCGCGACATCGGTGGTGGTACCTGAAATGTCGGCAGTCTCTGCGCCATCATTGATGGTGAGCGCCACATCGATAGAGCCCGCAGTGGCATCCATGTTGTCAGTGTCAGCATCAGTAACGGTTTGACCGTTTTGATCGACAGCTTGAGCATCAACGGTAATGTCGCCATCAACTAAACCTGAAATATCTACGCCATCAATGCTGTA
>NZ_MCUF01000064.1:0-11273 GCF_002873615.1 Shewanella sp. 10N.286.51.B7 | reverse complement strand
CTTACCTGCTTACCTGCTTATCTTTAGTTACATCATATCCAATTTTTACTCTTGCTACATGTTTTTTAGTATCAATAGATAATTTCAATTTTCTGTAACATAAAATTCTTATAATATTCTTGAATCATAGAAATCTAGCTTTAGAGCACATTTCAATAGTTCAAAATAACTTAATATCTCACTAAGTCAAATAAGTGTGATTCATTGTGCTGAATTGTGTTTTTTAAGCTTTTAACTTAGGTTTTCAATGCACTTTTGCGCCTGATTAGGATAGAATCCGTAAACTTAAATTTCGATTATTTCTACTAGCCTAAAATAAGCCTGAAATTTAACAAATTTAACAAAATAATTTTTTTAGCGCTTTAGAAGCTGTAATCTAAGGGCGGTAGCGTGGTTTTTTTAGAGCTTAGTGCTTTTGTTGAGCAGTATTGCTTTATAAAAAGCAGCTTAAACACGAACCAGTCAATTTATCTCATCATCAATCAGTAACTTAGGATTTTTAAGAAAATTTAAATGAAATTATATACAAAACCAAAAGTTTTATTCGCAATTTCCTTCTTATTTCTCGCTGGTTGTACAGTGCCTGGCAGTCACATTTCTTTAGATAATGAAGAAACCAATCAACATGAAAGCACCGAAACACAAGTAAATGTTTATGCTTTAACATCTGAGTCAATTTCTCAATTTAAAAAGCCTGAAATTCAGTCAACTGCAAATAATGCCTTAGAACAAGAAATTCAACGTTATGAGTATCGAGTAGGTGTTGGCGATGTGCTTAACATCACGATATGGGATCACCCTGAGTTAACAATCCCTGCAGGTTCTTATCGTAGCTCCGCGGAGTCAGGTAACTGGGTACACTCTGATGGAACCATTTTTTATCCATATATCGGTGTAGTAAAGGTAGTAGGTAAATCAGTTAGAGAGATAAGAGCTGATATTGCAATGCGTTTAAGTCAATTTATTGAAGCTCCACAAGTAGATGTCAATTTAGCGGCATTTCGTTCTCAAAAAGTATATGTCACCGGCGAAGTGAACAAGTCTGGTGTACTGCCTATTACTAATATTCCATTAACCCTACTTGATGCGGTTAATCAATCTGGTGGAATAACTGAAGATGCTGCTTGGCAGCAAATGGCGTTAACACGTGATGGTCAAACTGAACAGATCTCGTTGTATGGATTGATGCAACAAGGCGATTTAACACAAAATAGATTATTACGAGAAGGGGATATATTGCATATTCCACGTAATGATGATCAAAAGGTCTTTGTGTTAGGGGAGGTAAATGACCCTCAAATGCTAAAAATTGATCGAGTGGGTATGAGCTTAACTGAAGCGTTGGCAGAAGTTGGTGGTATAAATGAATACCAAGCTGATGCTACTGGTGTGTTTGTGATTAGAAGCCAATACAGTGAACAAACTGGTCCAATTGCTAATGTTTACCAATTAGACGTTTCTGAAGCCACAGCTTTAGCATTAGGAACCGAATTTGAATTGCAACCGTATGATGTCGTCTATGTCACTGCGGCACCACTAAGTCGCTGGAATCGAGTCATGATGCAACTATTACCGACTATTTCAGGGTTTAACCAATTAGCTCAAGGTATTGAACGTACAAATAATATTTATAGTGATAATTAAATTATGTTTGAAAAAATTTTAGTCGTGTGTGTAGGAAATATTTGCCGTTCTCCGACAGGTGAGGCAGCATTAATTAAACGTTTGCCCAATAAAACAATCGCCTCTGCAGGTATTGCTTCAGAAAAAAGTGGATTAGTGGGTAAACCTGCAGATGCGACAGCAATTGAGATTGCTAAAAATTATGACCTTGATTTATCAGCTCATCAATCACAACAGTTAACGCGAGAGTTAGCTCAGCAGTATGATTTAATACTGGTGATGGAAAAGGGGCATATTCGTGCAGTAACAGACATGATACCTGAGGCGAGAGGTAAAACGATGCTGTTTGGCCATTGGCAAAACCAAAAAGACATTCCAGACCCTTACAGGCAAAGTAAAGAATTATTTGAAATTGTCTTTAAAGCCATTGATTTAGCAGCCCATGGCTGGGCAGCTAAATTGAAATAGCATTAAAACCGAAAACTGCACTAACTAAAGATTAGCCTAAGCTAATTTTGGAAGACTTCATCTGACGACATATTCAATGTCCGCCGTACTGTCAGTATTAAATTAGGGTTGTAAAATGAGTTCAAACGAAAACCGTAAGCCACAAACCGATGATGAAATAGATTTAGGCAAATTATTGCATATCTTATTAAGTGCAAAGTGGACCATTATTGGCGTTACTGGTGTTTTTGCTGTACTGGGTATTGCTTATGCGTTATTAGCAACACCAATCTATAAAGCAGATGCGTTATTACAGGTTGAGCAAAAACAAAGTGGAATGTCTGCGTTAGTGGGTGACATGGGTGAAATGTTTTCTTCAGAGTCATCAGCCACTACTGAAATTGAGATTATTAAATCGCGGATGATTATTGGCGAAACGGTTGAAAAACTAAACTTAACCGTTAACGCCACTCCTAACTATCTTCCGATAATAGGCAAAGGTTTAGCAAGACTAACCGGTGAGCAACATAGTATCAATGTGACACGCTTTGAAATACCAAGCAGCCATCAAGGTACTAGCTTTATCGTTAAAATCACTGCTGATAATAAAGCCTATAACATATTTGATGAGCTGAATGAAAAAGTATTATCAGGTGAAGTTGGCCAGCTAGCAGAAAATAATGGCTTTAAATTATTTGTCCGTGACTTGTCAGCTAAAAGCGGAGATGAATTCACTTTGTCACTGCGTAATCGCTTGCAAGTTATTCAACAGTTAAACAGTAATCTTGCTATTTCAGAACGTGGTAAACAAAGTGGTATTTTATCATTATCATATAGTGGTGAAGATAGAGTCCAAATAGAAGCTATTTTAAATGACATTAGTCAGCGATACTTTTTACAAAATATTGCCCGTAACTCTGCAGAGGCTGAAAAAAGCTTAACTTTCTTGAATGAGCATTTACCAGGTATTAAAGGTGAATTAACCGTTGCAGAAGACACGCTAAACGGATTTAGACAAGACAATGATTCGATCGATTTAGGCTTAGAAGCACAATCAATTTTAAAAGTAATGGTTGAACTTGAAGCGCAAATGAACGAACTAACATTCAAAGAAAGCGAAATTAGCCAAAGATTCACCAAAGAGCATCCCGCTTACCTGTCGTTACTTGATAAACGCCTGACCTTAGAAAGCGAGCGCGAACGCTTAAATCGTCAAATTCAAAAACTGCCAAAAACCCAGCGAGAAGTACTACGCATGACCCGCGACGTTGAGGTTAATCAGCAAATTTATATTCAGTTACTCAATAAAGTACAAGAGTTGAATATCTTAAAAGCGGGCACAGTCGGTAATGTACGTATTCTAGATAATGCACAATCTGCATTATTACCAATCAAACCCAAAAAACCATTAATTGTTGTGCTAGCCACACTGCTAGGAGCCATGCTATCAATTGCTGGCGTGTTGGTAAAAGCGGCCTTTAATCGCGGTGTTAAATCACCCGATGACATCGAAGCCTTGGGGCTTGCGGTATATGCAACAGTGCCAAAATCTGATATTCAAACGAAACGTGATGTCATATTTGGTAAGTCAAAAAAACGCTCTGAAGTTGGCTTACAAGAAAACTTACTTGCTTACTCTAACCCTGAAGATTTAAGTATCGAAGCATTACGTGGCTTACGGACTAGCTTACACTTTGCAATGATGGAAGCTAAAAACAATGTCATTTCAATTTCAGGTCCTTCACCAAGCATTGGTAAGTCATTTATATCAGCTAACTTAGCGGCAATTATTGCCCAGTCAGGCCAAAAAGTTTTAGTGGTCGATGCCGATATGCGAAAGGGCTATATGCAGCGCCATTTTGGTATTAAATACGAAAATGGCTTGTCTGAATACTTGTCAGGTAAGTTACCAATTGAGCAAGTCATTGACAAAAATGTGATTGAGAATCTTGATGTGGTAACGCGAGGGATAATACCGCCCAACCCTTCAGAGTTATTAATGCATAATCGCTTAACTGAGTTTTTAAACTGGGCTAGTGAAAATTACGACTTTGTAATTGTGGATACGCCACCAATTTTAGCCGTTACCGATGCTTCAATTATTGCCAGTCAATCAGGCACGACATTAATGGTCATTAAATATGACGGTAATCCGGTTAAAGAAATTGAAGTAGCCAATAACCGTTTTAACAATGATGGAATTAAAATCGCTGGTACCATTCTTAATATGGTCGAGAAAACCGGTTCAGGTTACAACAACTATGGTTATTATAATTATAGCTATAAGTAAGTTATGAATTTTTCGGTAATAAAATATTTTAAGAAATAAAAGAGCCTATTGGGACTGCCAAAAGAAAACCTAGGCAGAAAACAGTAAAACCTAGGCTCTATAGGAGGTAGCGGCAATATCGCTGTCTCAAAATGGATAAAAAGTGTCTCAGCTTGGTTTTAAAGGCTGAGTTTAATATGTGTGTTATTTCAGTTTTTTTATAATCATATTTGATGATTATCTACTCTCTAATTAATTCTTTGAAACAAAAAATCAACTTTGAAACATAAGGCAGTAAGATGAGTTTATCACTAGAAAATGCAAAAATCGGTATTATTGGTTTAGGTTATGTTGGCTTACCTTTAGCTGTAGAGTTTGGAAAGAAGTTTAATACATTAGGCTTTGATATAAACACGACTCGTGTAACTGAGCTTACAGAAGGTAAAGATTTTACTTTAGAGTGTTCAAGTGAAGAGCTCAAAGAAGCTACCAACCTAAAATACAGCGCAAATGTTGCTGACTTGAATGACTGTAATGTTTATATCGTTACTGTGCCAACCCCTATAGATGAGCATAAACAACCCGATCTAACACCGCTGATTAAAGCGAGTGAGATGCTTGGTAAGGTTATCTCTAAAGGCGATATCATTGTCTATGAGTCAACTGTATATCCAGGTGCTACAGAAGAAGAGTGTTTACCAGTTGTAGAGAAATTTTCAGGACTTACTTTTAATAGTGACTTCTATGCAGGTTACTCACCTGAGCGTATTAATCCTGGTGACAAAGAGCATCGTGTAACAAACATTTTAAAAGTTACCAGTGGGTCAACTCCTGAGATTGCAGAGTTTGTTGATCAATTATACAAAAGCATTATCACTGCTGGTACTCATAAAGCATCATGTATCAAGGTAGCAGAGGCTGCGAAAGTTATTGAAAACACGCAACGTGACGTAAACATTGCTTTGATTAATGAACTTTCTATCATCTTCAATAAATTAGATATTGATACATTAGAAGTCTTAGAAGCTGCTGGTACTAAGTGGAACTTCTTACCATTCCGTCCAGGTTTAGTCGGGGGTCACTGTATTGGTGTTGATCCATACTACTTGACTCATAAAGCGCAAACTGTAGGTTATCATCCAGAGATGATCCTTGCAGGTCGTCGTTTAAATGATGGTATGGGAGCATATGTGGTATCACAGCTAGTTAAAACAATGCTCAAGAAGCGCATTCATGTAGACGGTGCAAATGTCCTTGTTATGGGCTTAACCTTTAAAGAGAACTGTCCTGACTTACGCAACACAAAAGTCATTGATATTGTCAGTGAATTAAAAGAATACAATATTAATGTTGATATCACCGACCCTTGGTGTAGTAATGAAGAAGCAAACCATGAATACGGTTTGACTACAATTGAACAGCCAAAACAAAACCATTATGACGCTATTATTTTAGCTGTAGGACATAATCAGTTTAGAGAACTGGGTGCAGAAGAAATTCACAAGTTTGGTAAAAGTGAACATGTACTTTACGACCTAAAATATGTTTTAAATAAAGACGCAGTTGATATGCGCTTATAAGCTTATTCTGAACTATCACTGAAATCTTAATATATAACGAGGTGAACTTTTCCACCTCGTTTTTTATCATATAAATATTGGTCTGAATATGTCTCGTTACGATGAAATACAAGCTGAATTAATCACTGAACCTAAAATATGGTTAGTAACAGGAGTTGCAGGCTTTATTGGCTCAAATCTATTAGAAAAACTATTAAAACTTAATCAAAAAGTAGTTGGCCTTGATAATTTTGCTACTGGCCATCAACATAACCTTGATGAAGTGAGAAGCTTGGTAACAAGCGAACAGTGGAATGCTTTTACATTTATTGAAGGTGATATACGTAATTACCAAGACTGCGAAAAAGCAGTTTCAAATGTTGATTATGTACTTCATCAAGCTGCATTAGGTTCTGTTCCTCGCTCAATAGCTGATCCAATTACAACCAATGCAACTAATATTGCTGGCTTTTTAAATATGCTGGATGCAGCAAAAGAAGCAGAAGTAAATAGCTTTACTTATGCTGCTTCAAGTTCAACTTATGGTGATCACCCCGCTTTACCAAAAGTAGAAGAAAACATAGGTAATCCTCTATCACCATACGCTGTAACAAAGTACGTAAATGAATTATACGCGGGTGTGTATGCACGTACCTACGGGTTTAAAACCATAGGTCTACGTTATTTTAATGTCTTTGGTCAGCGTCAAGATCCCAATGGTGCCTATGCTGCGGTTATTCCAAAGTGGACTGCTGCAATGATAGAAGGGGATGATGTATTTATTAATGGAGATGGTGAAACTAGCCGGGATTTTTGTTTTATTGAAAACACTGTACAAATGAATATTTTAGCGGCGACAGCACGAGATGAAGCCAAAAATCAAGTGTATAATGTTGCAGTTGGAGATAGAACAACGCTTAATGATTTATATAAATCAATACAAGAGGCACTGAAAAAATATGACATTGACGTGATTCAAGCTCCAATTTATTGTGATTTTAGATCTGGGGATGTTCGTCATTCGCAAGCTGATATTAATAAAGCAAAAATAAACTTAGAATATGAACCTGTTTATAATATTTGTCAGGGGATTGAAATAGCATGTAACTGGTATACAGAAAACCTCTGAACAAAATTTACAACAGTATTATTCTGTAATGCTAGTGAACTTTAGATTTAAATTAACTTCGATAGGGATAGGGTTTTGCACTTTAGGCAAGATATAAATGGTTTACGAGCTATAGCTGTAATTGGTGTTATGCTATTTCATTTTCAATCTAATTGGCTACCTGGCGGCTTTGCTGGTGTTGATGTTTTTTTTGTTATTTCAGGTTTTTTAATGACAAGTATAATATTTAAAGGGGTAGAAAATAATCAATTCTCACTTTTAAATTTTTACTTATCGCGAGCTAATAGAATCATTCCCCCTCTTTCTGTTATGTGTTTAATTATTTTATTTATAGGGGGCTGGATACTAACACCTCAAGAGTACTCGGCGTTAGGTCGTCATGTATATTCTAGCATTTCGTTCTTTTCAAATATAATGTATTGGCAAGAGTCGGGTTATTTTGATGGCTCTTCAGCTTACAATTGGCTTTTACACACTTGGTCACTTTCTGTTGAATGGCAGTTTTATATTTTATATCCACTTTTTATCCTTTTTTTGAAAAAAATCAGCAGTATCGACACTATAAAGCCAACACTTGCTATTCTAACATTTATTTTTTTTGTTTTTAGCGTATTTGCTTCACATAATTTTCCGAATGCTGCTTATTACTTATTACCCATTAGGGGCTGGGAAATGTTAGTAGGTGGTTTAGTTTATTTATATCCTATTAGTTTGAGTAAAAATAAAAGTCAATTAGTTGAGTTTGTTGCTATTTTGCTTATTATAGTTTCATATCTTTTTATGAGCAGTGATACAGTTTGGCCGGGTTATTATGCTTTAACTCCTGTTTTTGGGGGGGTGTTGTTACTATATGCAAATAATCAGAATAGCTTTATTACTGGAAACTATTTTTTTCAAAAAATAGGTGCTGCCTCTTATTCTATCTATTTATGGCATTGGCCTGTAGTTGTCTTTATTCACTACTTTGATTTAACTATTACGTCAACCATCTTTGGTTTTGTACTTTCAGTTTTATTTGGTACTTTAAGTTATAATTATATTGAAAAAATAAAATATAGGAAAGCGCATACTATAAAAGAGATAATTAAGTTACCTTCAATAAGTTTAGCTGTACTGACCTTCGTTATTGGTTTTTTAGTTTTTTATTTTGATGGTTTAGAGATTAGAGGCAGTAATTCAAACTATAGTTTGGCCACTGAATTAGAGAGATTAAAACCCAATAAAGGTTTGGATTCATCTTGTGATTTGACCTTCAATACTTCTGACCAATGTAACAATTCTAAATCTCCGGAAATTTTAATTTGGGGGGATTCCTTTGCAATGCAACTTGTGGATGGAGTGTTATCATCAAATCCGGATGCGCAATTAATACAGATGACGAAAAGTTCATGTGGTCCTATTTTTGATGCTGCACCTGTCTTAAAGGGAACATTTGCAACAGGGTGCCTTGATTTTACATCAAAAGTGAAAAAATGGATTAAGCAAAACTCATCTATTAAATACGTAGTTATGTCATCACCATTTATACAGTATTTAGAGCACCCAGTAGAGTTTGCTGATGGGAGCCAACATAATATTGATATTTCTGAGTTAAATGAACTATTTATGAGTACATTGAGATTCTTTGAAAAAAATGGTATTAAACCAATCATATTTTCTCCTCCACCAATGAACGGGAAAAACTTAGGCAGATGTTTATCTACTCAAACATATAAGGATGCAGACCTTTCTTATTGTGATTTTAAAATTTCTGAGCTTGATCAAATTCAGACTGTAGTATTTAACTGGTTAGACTTACTTTCTAATAATTATAACGTAGTAAATCTTAAAAATTATTTTTGTGATGACAAGATGTGTAAATCTCATATAGGCAATACATATTTGTATCGGGATGCTGAACACTTATCTAAAGAAGGATCTGAATTACTTGGTTTAGAAAAAGATTTTTATAAGATGATTATTAATTAGATGTCAGTTACACGTTGTGTCACTTTAAGAAGTAAGTAGTTAGTGTCTTATTGAATGGAATGTTATAAATAATATGTCTGATATAGTAATAATATGTCTATCAATACCTCCTTTGTTTGTTTCAAGTTGGAATATACTGAAGGGGCGTTTAAATACTGTTGTCGTTATTTATCCAGTATTTTTTCTTTTTTATGTTAGTCCTTCTTTTTTGAATGTGATTTACGGAAAACCTGAATATGCTAGTAAATTTTACAATTTTAATTTAGCTAATGATGATAGCTTGACTTTGTTAGTTTATGGCATTTTTATTTCTAGCTTATTATTGTTTTTTACGTATAAAACTTTTGTGTCTAGTAAGTTTAAGCTAGATGTAAGCGTTATGAAGGTGAATTCTTTTGTTCTAAGAGGACTTATTCTTTTAAGTATAAGTAGTTTGTTGTTAGTATTTTTTTCTCCTAATCCCGAAATATATTTTGATTATGGGAAAATAAGAAGTTTATATGGCACAGCAGACTATGACTTTTATGTTTATGTTAGTTTTGCTTGTGTTATTTCAGCATTTTGTATTTTATTATTAAGATTTTTTTATGGTGCTAACATTAGTATTTTTAAAAGTATTCTTCTTTTAACTATCTTGACTTTAGATATTGTCTTTAATGGGAAAAGGCTTTTGATGTTTTTTCTGCCAGTTTACTTCATGATAGGATACTTTTATAGTAATAAGAAAAAATATGAAGTTATTAAAGTTATCCTATCTTTCTTACTGTTTATATCCTTTTATTCATATTACACAGATGAAGTGAAATTTGATATTTCAAAGTCAGAAGAAGAAGTTTACTCCAATTTACGTATCGATTTTGGAAGGGATGACGTACTTAAGTTTGCCATCTATAAAACTCTGATTCAGGGGGAGTCAATCGTCGATTATCCAGGACAAACTATGGTGGGTGCTATAATGGCATATATACCGAGAAGTATGTTTCCTCACGATGAAATGAAACCTTATCCATATGCACAGTATTTAACTAATCAACTTGTTTATAATGAACAAGGTGCAGGCTTGAGAGGTTGGACTGTTACTACAAGTTTTATAGATGAGTTTGTCTCTAATTTTGGCTGGCTAGGTTTTTTGTGTGTTCTTTTATTTTATTATAAAAGTTTCAAGTATATTGACTGTTTGAAGAGTCAGAATCAACGCTTTTACTTTTATATTGTGCTCGCTTTTCTACATGTTGTACACCCGCACGCTATAATGCCTTTGTTGTATTTTGCATTATTTTTAATAGTTAAAAATGGATTCAGTTTTTATAAATTTAAATGATTATTTGGAGGCTTTGTGAAGCTTAGTGTTTGTATTGTAACGTATAATCATCAGGATTATATTTCTGAATGTTTAGATAGTGTGTTAGAACAAGTTGTTAGCTTTGATTTTGAAATTGTTTTAGCGCAGGATTGTAGTACTGATAATACTGGTAGTATCGTTAGAGAATATAAGGAAAAATATCCTGATATAATTAAGCTAATAGATAGAAAAATCAATGTCGGTGTTATGCAAAATTATGAAGACATTTTTAATTTAGCTAAAGGTGAATATATCAGCTTTCTAGATGGTGATGACTTTATGTTACCTGGTAAATTAAATGCTCAAATCGAAGCACTTGAAAATGACGAACACTGTAATATTGTTAGTCACCCACTCTCTAATTTCGACTCTAAAACAGGTAAGGTTTTGAGTACTCCTCATAAGTTTGAAACACTACAAAGATATACTTTAGAGGATATGGTTACAAAAGGTTTCTTATTCTCACATAGTTCAAAAATGTTTAGAAAAAACTCATTACCTAAAGAGGTTGTTGACAAAAAAACGAAAAATTGTACAGATTATCTTTTGCATATGCAGAACAGTATTACTGGTGACATTATACACTTAGTTGATGTTTATGGGATGCATCGAGTTCATGTTGATTCCCTATCAAGGCAAAATATGAAAAAAGGTAATATTTGTTTAGCACTTGATGATCAACTTTATGCATTAGATAAGATCTCTACTCAAACAGAAATAGCGAAAGAGACATTATTATTGGGTTATAAAAGAATATTAAAGTGGGGTATAAAAAAGTCTTTAGCTGCGGCAGACCTAGATGAATTGTATCGAATAAAAACTATTTGGGGTGAAAAAATTCAAGAACCTTTACCCAAAGTACTCGATTTATTTCTTAGGTTCCCAATGGGTTTAAAAGTTTATTCTTTTCTATATAGTAACTTATATAAAATTAAC
>NZ_MCUF01000063.1:15372-35884 GCF_002873615.1 Shewanella sp. 10N.286.51.B7 | reverse complement strand
TTTACAGTTGTCACACTTGGTTTTGTTAGCGCATTTTTCACATTTGTCGCACTTGCCTTCACCTTTGCACCCTTTGCAATTGTCACATTTGGCTTTGTTAGCACATTTTTCACATTTGTTGCACTTGCCTTCACCTTTGCACCCTTTGCAATTGTCACATTTGGCTTTGTTAGCACATTTTTCGCACTTGCCTTTATTTGGGCAGTGGTCGCCATCTGCTTGGTGAGCATGTTCTAAATTCATGCCGCATTTAGGGCAGGTATCGCCATTCTGACCTGTTACTTCTGGATGCATTGGGCAAGCATGTGACTGTTTCTGCTCGGCAACATTATGATGTGCCGCAGTGGCCACTTGTACCGTCGAGCTGATTAAAAAGAGACTTAGGACGATATAAATTATGTTTTTCATTGCTTATTTCCATTAAAGATTCGGGCACGTTGTTCTGAATGATGTCAGTGTCCGTGGTTTATAAATAAAGTGACTAATTGTTGCTACTGTTAAGGTTAAGCAATGGGAGGTCTTAGGTGCTGCGTTGGCAGTATTGATTGAAAGTAGGGGGTAAGGCTGACAATTTTATTATCTGGATGATGAAAAATTTGCCAAGGTTCATGCATCAACAGAGTGTCAGCAATACTGATATAAAAGCAGTTATCACAATCCGATGAGCAAGGGGTTAGGCCATCACAATGATGGGCTTTATTATTGGATAGAGTTTCATGTAGATGGTTTGCAGAACTGCAGGCTGTTAATAAAGTCGGTGCCAGCTTTCTGTCATGGGGAACATCGGTTTCAGAACTGATTATATTGTCAGAGTGAGCGAGATTGCCTACCTTTGGCATCATAAAATTCGGATTCGCAAATACCAACTGGCTGAACAGCGTCAGTATGGTAAAAACATATATTGTCCGTTGCCGAAAAAGGGTAAACATATCAGTTCCATAAAATATTATGGCTTGAGCTTATCACCATTTTTTTTCAATGAATCTGACTCAATTCACAGTTACAAAATCAACCTATGCCTTGTCATCATCAGCGATTTAATCTGTTAACTAGATCACTGGTGTTTATCTCTAAGCTGTTTGCATTCTCCTTATACTCGGCCTCATATTTTTATCTGATTATTTCCTACAAAAGTCCGCTTTCTATTTAATTCGTTAAATATAAAATGAGCGACTAAGTGCTTCATCTAGCTATTTCTGCCTATTTTGATTAATCTTTATTAAGTCACAGCTTAAGGAGTAAAGCGATGAAAGTAAGCGACATTATGACACCCAACCCTGTTTGTATTAGTCATCAGGCTAGCTTAAAGGATGCCCACTTATTGATGCAAAGTCGTAATGTGCGTCATTTACCTGTTATCAGTGAAACAACAGGAGAGTTCATCGGCTTACTGACACACAAAAAGATGATAGCAAGTGTGTTAAATACCTTGAACAAGTACGGTCAAGGCGCACTCGATAGAAAAGAGCGTTATACGCCCATCGCAGATATTATGGAAACCGAGGCGCAAAAGTTAGGTTTAGATGAACCTCTGACCGTTGTCGTGCAGTATTTTATTGATAATAAACTAGGTTGTTTACCGGTGGTTGATGAGGAAAATAAGGTACTGGGGATTGTGACTTCATCGGATTTTGTCAAACTCTGCCAGCGATTGCTGTTGATGCAGAAGTAGGGGCTGTGATTATTTAGCTAAGTATTAATTCATGGTTTTACGATATTCATCGTGACGCATTTTTTATAGTGCCGCAATATTCATTGCGGCACTCTTAAGCAAGTTTTATTCGATTTCGTCGAAATACCAATAGCCTGCGTTAACCCAGTGGGTTAATTGCTCAACCACTTCATCATCATTTAGCCATGGGCTTAAGTCTTGTGCAGTTAACTCTTGGGTATCACATAGCAGTGCAATTAAGGCTTCTTTATCTGCTGATATTTGAAGTTGCTCGCCATTGATATACAGCACACCGTCAGCAACGCTGGTTTCAAAGTACAGCGTGCGCAGGCCGCCAAGCTTTACTAAAGGTTGTAGTTTAAGTTGCTCTGTGACATCTAGGGTTTGAAACCCTAAACTTTCTTCTGGTAAATCTAGCTCACATTTAGATTGTGTTAGGTAACGACCACTAAATTCACTGACTAATGTGTCATCAAGGGTAGCAAGCAGTTGTTGCTTAATACGTTCAAGATCGCTGTTATTCACTATGCCAGAATGTTCACTGATAACGCGATCAGGATCGGCTATTTGATCGTTACATAAGTCTTTGTCGATGATGTGATCTGCCATTGCGCTAACCATGTCTTTAGCTGAGGCAGTTCGATAACCCACAGAAAAGCTCATTGATGGTTCAAGTGTCACACCGTCATGAGGGTAGCCTGGTGGTAGATATAGGATATCGCCTGGAAGCAACTCTACATCAATAATCGGATCGAATGCTTCGGTGTGCAGTAGTGCTGGGTGTGCAGAGAATTCTTTGTGTGGACCAAGGTCGCCAACTCTCCAGCGTCGTCGGCCAGAACCTTGGCAAATGAATACGTCATATAGATCAATGTGTGGACCCACTCCACCGCCAGGTGTGGCATAGCTCACCATCACGTCATCTAAACGCCAGCGCGGAATAAAATCAAAACATTTAAGCAGTTCTTCAGCTTCAGGCACCCAGTTATTTAGGGCTTGAACGATTAAGGTCCAGTCTGTTTCACCCAGTTCTTCATAAGATTCAAATGGGCCAAATTCAGCTTGCCATTGATCATTTTTCTTAAATACACGGCGAGACTCAACCACATCTTCATAAGCCAGCCCTGCCATTTCTTCTGGTGATAGCAAATCTTCAAAGTGTTTAAAACCTTGACGGATCACCAGTGGCTTTTTTTGCCAGTACTGTTCGAGAAATTGTTTTGGCGTCATACCATTTAAATCTAATTGCATGTTTATTACCCACTAAAATTTGCGGCGATCCTAACAAGTATTAGCAATGAGTAATTTGCCTGAGATCATATTATGGCAGATTAGTTTTTGAAAATGATGAAGCTCAATGATTCGAAAACCAGATTCGAAAAACAAAGTCGAAAACCAGATTCGAAAACCTGATTCAAAAACCAGAGTCGAATAATCGTAACATGACTGGTATGTCGTTTAGTTTCGGGATGTTTACTGCAGGTTGAATAACTTAAGTTTATCTAATTGCCAAGATCAAGCGACCATCATTAAGCTTTTCATTCACCATTGCGCCATCTAGTTTCTGTCCTAAAGGTGATTGTGGAGTGATAACGACAATGTTTCCATCGTCGAGTTTTATGCCGCCACAAACAGGTAATAGCCAGCAATTCATGCCAGCTTCTAAGGTCACTATCGCACCAAGGTTGATGTCATCTTCGGCCGTAAAGTCTTTAAGAGGAAGCGCCGTTAAGCGTTTTATCATGATATCAATATCAGCGACTCGTTGTGATTGTCCATGTGCTAAGTAAGCGGCTTCTAAACCGATTGTGTCATATTGAGTTTCTGCCACGCTTTGTTCATTGGTGGCGTCATTATGGGCATCTTCAGCTGCACTCAGTGCCGTTTGGCGTTGGACTATCAATATATCTAACAGATTTTGCAGCAAAGATTCTTTTTCAGTCATAGGGCGCTTACTTACTTCTCTTATTCAGTGCTTGTAAAGGTGCAGCTGTTAATAACAATAATTCTTGTGATGGTAAATTTTATCAAATTAATAGCAGCATTATCGGGTTATTTTCTGAGTTACCCTGAATCAATAATTATCTAATTTTTGCATGAGCGTTGAGTTAACGTCGCGTGTAAATTGGCATGGATACGGTTTGATTAGATAGTTATAAAAGTTTGATTTAAATCTAAGTTTTATCAATAAACTCATAATTTTCTAGCGGTTTTTTGTTAATTTAAATAGGATGGGATAATGAAAGCTAGGCTTGATGGTGTAGTTTAATACACAAGTTAATTGACTTGAATTAACTCAAGTTTAGGTTGATAAATATTTAGCTTTCAAAGCAAGTAAGGCCATGGAAGTGATTGTTGTATGTTCTATTTTGATTAACAGTATCAGAAGGCTATGAAACCAGTAAAAAGCATGACAACAAACGCACGATATGCGGAACTGTTTGGCTCCTTAGTACGTGTGAGTAAAGGATTGAATAAGGTCAGTTCCCTCAAGGAAATGGCAGCTTTCTTACAAACAGAAACCAGTACATTGTTTCAATTGACCGATGTGTGGATTTATATCACCGATGCGAAACGAGCGGGGTGGCTGAATCATGTGGCTGGTGTTGGTCCTAACGCTGAAATCATGTCTACTATAGTGCCTCACATTAACTACAATGATGATCCTATTTTCAAGAAGATGCTTGGCCAACGAAAAATCTTTTATACCGAAGATTTGTTGATTGAGCCCGAGGCAAATAAAGATGTTACTCCGTTACTTAACCTTCGAACTGTAGTGAATTATCCATTATTTGTTGATGGCAAAGCACTTGGAGTGATGGCTTTTGGTAGTTTTGGCGAACAAACCGTCATTCTATCGCCGACTGAGCTGAATTACTTCGATGTCATAACTGAGCAAACAGCACTCACTGTGTCGAGAATGCATTTTTTCGATAAATCTCAGCAAGATCATCTCACCAAGTTATCTAATCGCTATGGATTAGAAAAGAAACTGCGAAATTTAGATGATAACAATAGTGACTGTGATTCAGCACTTTGCTTCATCTACCTAGATTTAAACAACTTTAAGCAGATAAATGACAATTTTGGCCACCTTGCAGGTGACCATATATTGAAGACATTTTCGAGTTACCTTTTAAAAGAGCTTAAAAGTGCAGATATCATTGCCAGAGTAGGTGGTGATGAATTTGTGCTGGTTTTTTCTGTTCCTGAACAATGTGATATTGACGATTTTGTTCACAAAATTATTCAACGTATAAAGCATCATTGTTGTACTGTCGATTATCGAGGTAACAAGTTTCAATTGGAGTTTGCTTGGGGGCATGTTGCCGTTGACAGTAAGGATTACTCTATTAATGACTTGTTTAACGTTGCAGACATCAAGATGTATCAACTTAAAAATTCGCAAGTAAAAGTAAAAGTAAAATCTGCACGAGTTGTAAAATCGCAAAAACAGGTGGCTGAAAAAGCGTAAAGCCATGACTAACGATAATAGGTTTTTCGTGGCTTTTTGTTGTTCATATTTTAAACTGCCATGCAATATCAATGACGATTAAGTGACTTTATTGATTGCTCACTTCTCGTTTAATTGCAGGCTTAATATCAATTAATTGAGTATGGTTTAAACAATCTAACCCTTTCACCGTGATGACCCCATTCCTTATATTTTCAATAGGCAAGACCGCTGCGCCAATTGGATTTGGGCGATTGGGAGAGCGCAAAGCAAATGTTCCCTTCACCATTTGTTGCCTGCTTGTTTGAACGAGTTCATTACGTGACGCGTCACCTAGCCAGTATAAAATTAAAATATCTTGCCCGTCACTGAGTCCAAGTAGGCCTTCTTTATAATCATCATAAAGCGCTATCTCGCACACTGGACCATTATCTTGAATGTTATTCGGACACGTATCGATGGCAAGATATGGGGTGTTAATTTGGCCAATAAACTTTAGTGTGGCTTTTGTTGATGTTGCTGCTGTTATAGAGGTTTTAGGCATGGTCTTTCCTTAATGCTCGTTCTTTAAACTAAATAGGGTGTAAAAAAATATCGTCGTGATAATGACTGCACCACCTAAAAGGCTGGTGTTAGCAGGAATTTCACTAAAAAACATAAATGCCCATATAGGTGCTAGTACAGTTTCAAGCATTAACGTCATCGATACTTCAGGAGCTGAGATGTGACGAGTTGCTACCATGGAGAAAACACGGCCTAGGGGAGCTGTAAATAAACCCATAACGCCCATAATCAACCAAGTTTCCATGCTATAACTTGAGGGAGTAGCAAAGTAAAACATCACTATGGCGAGTAATAGCCCACCAAGACCAACACTGGCTAGCCTGCTGATATCTTGATATTTACGTAGTAATGTAAACATCAGTGCTAAACAAGTGACAGAGAACAGGGCCAATAAGTCACCCAACCAATTTCCTGTGTTCACAGAGCCCGATACCACGATAGTTATCCCTATCATGACAGCGACGATTGCGAATAAGGTTGAGCGATTAGTGGTTTCTTTTAGTATCAACCAACTGAAAATGGCGGCAATGGCAGGAGTGGCGCTTAAAATGACAAATGTGTTGGCGATAGACGTCATTTTAATGCTAAACACTAAGCCTGTTGCACTCCCTAACATGAGTATGCCTGATACCAGTATTGGCCAGCCGCTTGCTGTTAACGCTTTTCTGATCCCACGTTTATCATTCATTTTAAGTAATATCGGCATCGAAATTGCGCTGAATAATCCAAACAAAAGGCAGTATCGAATCCGCTAACGCCTGCATAGCGAATAAATATGGGATCGATACTCATTAGCACAGCGCCTAACAATGCGAGTCCAAAGCCTATCTTTCTTGAATTAGTCAGTGCTTTGGTTGTTGAATTTGTCATCTTAATACCTCAAAATAAAATCATACCAGCGAGTGTGATTTTATTTTGATAAGCTGCCAATGCAAATCATACTCTGCGGTATGATATTTTTGAGCTTAAATTCACTTGGATTGATTAAAGAGCGAATTAGAACTACTGGTAAGGCTTGAAGTAAGGCTTGAAGTAAGGCTTGAAGTAAGGCTTGAAGTAAGGCTTGAAGTAAGAATTGAAGTAAGAATTGAAGTTAGAATCGCGAATGAGGGAGCCAGATGAGCAAAATTGAACAAAATAAACAAAAGAAGAGACTGGCAATTTTACGTGCTGCGCAAGAACAGTTTTTAACTGCGGGTTATGGTCTTGCGAATATGGATTGTATTGCAAGTGAAGCACAAATGACCAAGCAAACCGTCTATCGCTATTATGCTTCTAAAGAAGCCTTATTTAAGGCAACCCTGGAGCATATGGGTTGCCAGTTCGATGATAAGGCAACGCAATATTTATCACTGGATGATAATCATGCCGCTTTGCTTGGTTTTGCAATTGAATACATCAGTTTCCATTTATCTGATGAGCACATTGCGACTTTTAGATTACTGGTAGCTGAAAGTGGAAACAGCCCTGAAATAATTACTAGCTTTTTTAGTGTTGGGCCTGATGACGTGCAGCGAGTATTAGTTGAATTTTTCCAACAAAGATTCAATGTCACTGACATTGAAACCACAGTTGAGTTGTGGCTAGGGATGTTATTAAACCATAGAAATAAGGTGTTAATGGGCATGACTTCACCGACACGAAGTGAAATTGAGCATTACGCTGAAGCAGCGACAGCATTCTTACTTCGAGCTGTTGAGTAAAAATAAAAAGCACAGTTCTGGCACATCTCAAACAAAATTATCCAAAACAAAAAAAGCCGTAGCAAACCGCTACGGCTGTGAATGCCTAATGCCTTTTATGGGGATCGGATCAGGCCGGGTGATGGCTATTCTCCAGCGGGAATGAGCTCGAATTCATTAGTGGCCTTTACCCCATGAACTTGAATTGCGACTTTATAAAGTGCTACAGCACCTGCTGAGGCTTTGCTTTCAAGATCTAGGTCTATCGCGTTAAAAGTGTATTGTCCTTCAGTTTCGGTTTCGGTTAATACGCCACTGCATTCATCTTCAGTTGTAGGATCACAGCTAAACGTTTGACTAACATGCCAGCGTTTCCAAGCTTTAGCGTTAGAAGATGATGCATTAGGGTCGGGATAACCTAAGTAGATAATGTCGTAAGTGCTGGCATCGGTGATGGCTTTTTCATCGCCATTATCTAGGGTGAAGGTTAATGCGCCAGTGGCAGCATCAAACTCATCAACCGTTAACACTATCATATCTGCATCATCAATCTTCACCACTTCACTCGCTGGTGGATCAACAGGATCGGTTACTGGTGGTTCAACTACAGGCGGATCGACTGGATCCGGTGCACTGGTATCGTCGTCACTTCCACACCCTATAAGCAGTAGGGAGCTAGCCAGCAAGGCGCTCAATAATTTAAGTTTCATAATGAGCTCCTTAATTGAAATGTCCGGTATGACAAGTTTGACACTCTAAGTCACCTTTAACACTGGCAGCAGAGCCCATAGTTTCAGTTGTGCCATGACAGGTTTGACAGGCTTGAGTTTCTTCTGAAGCCATCGCTTCAGGTAGAGCTCCAATGACTTCACCAGCATAAGCGCGGTTAAGTAAGTCAACAATGTAGTAAGCCATACTGGCTGATAATCGTTTACAACGTTCGCCTTTTTCGACGAAAGGTTTACCGCCGTTAGCACCTGACCAATTACTGATTGATGAATGACATAATGGGCTGTTGGCCACTGAAGTTTTACCCACAAGCTCGCTTTTCTCTGCTGTTGAGCCAATACCTGCCACAAACTCGTCAGATGATAGTGGTAAATCTTCTCTTTCGTAGTAGCGGAAAGAGGCCGAAATAACGGCTGAATTTTGGTCATTAATATCGCCGAGAATGTTGATCAACATACCTGCTGCGTTTAAGTTACCGCAAATAGTGCCTTGCCCGACAATACCTGCCCAGCCATAGCCTGCTAATGCCGTAGGAATTGAGGCAAAGTTTTCTGCATCAACACTTGAAGATTCGGCTAGTTTAGTGACGATTGAATGAAATACTTGATGCATACACCCGCCACCTGTTTCATAAGCCAGTTTTGCAGTGGCCATTGCATCTAGTGGTACATACTTTAATTTGTCACCGAGTTCTAATCTAAAGTTTCCATCAGCATCTGTAGCTGCAAAAGCGGATGTTCCGACTAATGTTGCACCGGCTGCAACAGTGCTCATTCCAATGATTTGGGTTAATGCTTGGCGTCTGTTCATACTCATAATAATCACCCTATATCTAATGTTATTGTTACTCAGTTTGTGTTTTGTTTTTATGACTTGCTTCTATATTTAAATTGGTTCGAGTTATCTCATTTAGCGCTGCTTCAATGTTTCTATATATGAGGCTAATGCGCTGCTCGATGAATCTAATGTAAGTGATGGGGGGATTAATTTTGTGATGTAAAGCGAAGAAATATAGGCTGCGAAATGGACTTTAAATTCGCAGTTGATTGCATTTGTAAAGTGAGTAAACAATGTGAATTTTGGGTTGAGTTGGCTGCTAACGTGATTGCGATCACGTTATTTTTTAAATTAATTAACATTAAAGGCAGTTTTAACGACTCGTTAGGTTGCATTTATATTGTTAATTTGTGTGATTTACGTCGCATTTTGTTGTTGTTCATTGCTTTTTACTTCATAAAAATTGCAATTAAAAGCACTAAATTAAGCAGGATCACAGAATTATCTATGGGTTGTTTTAGACTGGGTTAATGAGGCGTTTTAGTGGGGAAAGTAATGCAATTAGGGCATTGCAAATTCGATGTTAATAAAGGCGAATTAGTTAATAACCAAAGTGATGAAGTTTGGCGCCTTCCTCGTGCTGAGTTACAAGTACTAACATTGTTAATTGATTACCAGGGTAAAGTGGTGGCTAAGCCATTATTAAAAACTGGCAATGGCCAAGAGCAACCATTAAGTGATGCATCGGTTACCCATGCTATTTTTACCTTAAGAGCATTCTTAGGTCCACAATATGAGTCATTGATTGAGACTGTCAAAGGGCAAGGGTACTTATTAAAGCATCACCGAAGTCGTAAGCAATCGGTGAATTTTTTTTCTCACCCTCAACGCTTTGCCATCACCACTATTATCACTTTGGCAGTTGCACTGTTAATTAGTGGCTTGATGTTTATCCGTTTCTCGCCACCTAAAGCGTTACCTGTTTTACCTAACAGCACAGCAACAGTAAAACTGACTTCAGGCCAAACAGTTGATGTGATTTTATATTCTAGTTCTAAAACCAATTTAGCATTATTAAAAAAGCAGGGGATGCAATTACAACAAAGCCTAGCGCAATGTAATTCAACGTCTTGGAAGCGTGTTTTTTTGTCTCTCTCCCATGACGAGCAGGTGCTAAATATTACCTTACGTGGCGAACATTATGGCCAATCTGTTATCCGTAATCTAAAAATTAGTGACTTACGACAACCCAAGAAATTTGTTAGCCAAGCATGGCTAAAAGGAGTTGAAATTTGTGATTAATTTTATGTGCTGGATTAACAATGATTGTACTTTTAAGAGGTGCTCACATGGTTAAAAATTGGCGTTGGGTAATCAATATCATCATATTGACCATACTGTTGAGTTGTATCGGTGTGATAGCAAATCTTACCGCTTCTAGCTCGCCAAGCTTTATGCTCAGCTGCAGCTCTGAGCTGTTTAATCATCATAATGACCAACAAGATAGTAATCATTATTTACTTGTGGATCTATTATCTAAAGATGGCCAGGTTCAAGTGCATTATCGCTATTTTAATATCGATGGCAGTTCAGCTGGTACAGTGTCAATGCAAGGCAAGGTTAACAGCATTGATACTGAAAATATGATTTACGATATTTCAGTGAATACCAAACAAGAAAGCCCATTAGCTGAACATCAACAGGTTCCTGAGCACTATCGCTACCTTTCTTATGTCAGTAACCTCAACTTAAGCAGAGACGGAATGCATAACCTTAGCTTGCAGATTATTGAACAAGATAAAGCAAAGGATTTTGCAGTGGTGTTATTTCAGCCTAGTAATACAGTGTGTGGCTGCCGTTTAGTTAATTGATTCTGAATTAATATGTTATATGGCTTAGTTTTATTATGACTATGATTATTATAGGCATATTTAACTTGGGAGTTTGAGAGCTTAATTGATGTTAATACTTTCGCATTATTAACTGGGATCGCTAAATCTTTTTCGTAAATTACTTTTGCCATTTGTGTAAAAAATATATACGTTACTAATATAAGTATTCAATTAAGTAAAAGCACTCAATTAAGTAAAAGTACTAGCTGAATTTTCAACTAGTCCTAGTTGCTACTGACTTTGAATATATCGCACTTTATTTCATATTTTTATTTAGTGTTAGTTTAGTCAAGCGGAGCTTAATTCTTATATCAGAATTAAAACTCGGTCTTTAGTTTAAATACTCAACATGCTGTACGTGGACCACATGTAGTGTTTTTGCGGGTTGAAATTACTCAAATGATATAAAAGGATTCACCATGATAAGGATAATCAAAAAGCTGACATTGTCGGCTGCACTTCTATTAGTCATTCCGTATGCTAATTCCTCAAATCTAGAGGCCTGTGATACCGCTGAATGTAGGGAGTATTTCAAGGCTTATAAAATTTTAACTAAGAGAGGCCACTCTGATGCAATGGCAACGTTAGGTGAATTTTATTATGCGGGCTACGGGACCGAAAAAAATGACACAAAAGCGTTAAAATGGTTTCGACGTGCGGCTAAATATGACAATACCGTCGCTCAATATAAAGCTGGTGTGATGTATTTACAAGAGAGCGATTACCAGGATATTGATAAAGGTATATCGTACTTGAAAAAAAGTACCAAGGTCGATTTTTCACCAAGTTCATTGGTATTAGGCAAGGTCTATCTTGGTGGCCATTTGGTTGAACAGGATCAAGCTGAAGCGGATGTATGGTTATCAAAGGCATACTCACTCAATAATACTGAAGCAAGAACATTTGCTAGACAATTAAAAGATTCTGAAGATGCTAAAAACTTGAGTTTACCCAAACTTTTTAGCTTGTTACAAGCTAATCGTAATGCTCAAGAAGGCCAAAATGCCCCTATAGGTGAAATGGAAACGATCACTGTAACCGCTCCTGACTATTCAAAATATTTTAATGAACAAATTGCTCGACTTAACAATAGTCGTCCAGATACTGAGTCGGGAACAGGAACAAATATTGCTGGAAGAAGCTGTGCTGAAATGTGGGGATGTAGCTCTGAAGGTGATAGTGAGCGAATTAGAGATGTATTACTCTCTGATTGGGGCCTAGTGGCACTTATATTTAGAAATCATTAATTAATATTGAGCGTTTATTTAAGGGAGGCTAAACAGCCTCCCTTATTTTTTTATTTTTAAAGCCTGTCCCGTCCTGAAATAAGTTGACGGTTTTTATTTGGCCAGTAGCGCCTGCTGCTGGTCTTTTTCAGCACTTGATTTGGTGTTTTCATACCTAAACTTAAATGTGGCCTCAGTTCGTGATATATAAAAATAGATTCTTCAACGAACAACTTTAACTCATTAAGGTTACTGCACGGGAATAATAAAAAACTCCTGTTTTAATATCCCGTTTACACGCTCTGCAAGTGCGTTTTGATAGCAATCATATCCATTAGATGCCATAGGTGGTTTGGGCTCGCTTATAAGTCATGGTGCCTTTTTCCTATAGCTGCTACAACTTGTAGTTTAAAGCCTAATGAATAATTCTATTGTGTTCGTTTGATGCGGGCAGGTATTGGTGTTGTCATAGTAAAGTTCAAAATGTGTAAACACATTTAGGACGATATAAAATGCATTAAAAAAGCGAACCATGAGTGGTTCGCTTTTTTATTATGACTGCTAATACACGCTTACCTGTTTATGGGTAAGCTACTTTGAAGCGTATTAATCATCTTCAACTAACGTCATCAGAGAGGTGTTACCACCCGATGCCGTGATATCAATACTCACGGTTTTCTCTGTCAGTAGACGCTGGATCAAGTTATCGAAATACTCAGAACTGATCACAGGTAATATCGCACCTTGACGTTCAGCTAATTTCTCACTGATGTAGTGTTTACGATCGCAGTTACCATCAATAACCACACCCGATAATTTAGGATGAGCCAATAATGTCGGTAAATGACGATATCTTGCCACTTGGAAGATATCTTTGTCTGCGCCAGTTGCTATCAACTTATCTCTAAATACCAATGCTTCATCATGGTATAAATCAGACACCACGGTGATAACTGTATTACCTGTTGCCAATGCGGTTACGATTGAGAGTACCCAGAAGTGGAAGCTGACATTTTCATCGGCAAAACAAATAATATTGCCGCGGTTTTCCAAATAAAGGGTATTAGATTCACCCGTTGGCCCAGGCAGTACCTTTGGCTTTTTCAACAGTTTTTCAATATCGATTAATTGATCTCGAGAAACCTTCAAGGTGTAATTTAAATCGTCTGCTAAGTCATCAACGATATCAACTTGGGCGATTTTAGCCAGTAACTGACGTACACAAGAGGTACGGGTGTTTAAGTCCGTTAAACGCCATTGCTTTTCAACCTTGTTGGCTCTATCCATCAGCAATGTTGCTTCGGATATAGACTGTGCATCACAATCTTTCTCAATAGCTTGCGGCGGTAACAGGTCAAAATCATCGGCATTAGGTGTGGCTTTTTCTTTTACCAAACGTGATAGATAATTTGGCCCACCGGCTTTTGGCCCCGTCCCTGAAAGACCGCGACCACCAAATGGTTGCACACCGACAATGGCGCCAATCATATTGCGGTTGATATATACATTACCTGCACGTGATAATCGGGCGAGATCAATTGCTCTGTGCTCTATTCGGGTGTGTATGCCCATGGTTAAACCGAAACCTGTGCCATTAACGCTTTCGATGACATTTTCTATTTCATCACCTTTAAAGCGTACCACATGGACACATGGGCCGAATACTTCACGTTTTAATACACTAATGTCATTGATTTCATAAAGGCGCGGCGCAAAGAAGAAGTGTTCATTGTCAGCAACTTCAGTAGATATGTCGCATTGATATAGCAACTTACCATAGTCTTTCATGTAATCACTGTGGGCGTTTAATGCGCTCAGTGCTTTTTGATCAATAACAGGGCCAATATCGGTACTGAGGAACTCAGGATTACCAACGTGTAATTCAGCCAGTGCTCCTTTGAGCATGGTAATGACATTATCAGCAATATCTTCTTGTAAAAATAACACGCGAAGCGCCGAACAACGTTGACCCGCAGACTGGAAGCCTGATGATATAACATCATCCACAACTTGCTCTGGCAAAGCGGTTGAATCAACTATCATACAATTTTGACCGCCAGTTTCAGCAATCAATGGCACTTGATGGCCGCCGCGCTCAGACAAGATTTGCGAAATCTTAGTACCTGTTTCAGTTGAGCCTGTAAACATCACAGTTTGAATGCGCTCATCTGGCAGGATAACACTACCGACTAGGCTACCTGGAGCAATCACAGCTTGAACTACACCAGTTGGCAGACCAACATACTTCATCAGTTCAATGGCGCGCAGAGCAATTAAGCTGGTTTGTTCTGCTGATTTTGCTAACACGGTATTACCGGTGGCAATGGCTGCAGCAACTTGGCCTAAGAAAATAGCTAATGGAAAGTTCCAAGGGCTAATACATAACACCACACCGCGCGGCTCTATGCGGTCATCTTCAGCTAATTCAATGGCTCGGTTAGCGTAATAACGGCAAAAATCGACAGCTTCTCGTACTTCATCGATACCGTCTTGAGCAACTTTACCGGCTTCTTTTATACATAACGCAATCAGTTCGTCGGTATGACGCTCTAAGATATCTGCGATACGAGTTAATAGCGCGGCGCGTTCAATGACAGATACTTGTGACCATGAAGCGAATGCCGTTTGCGCAGTGTCGATCATCGCCAGCATGGCATCTTTATCGTGGAAATGGTGATAGCCAATGAT
This sequence comes from Shewanella sp. 10N.286.51.B7, assembly GCF_002873615.1. Taxonomy (NCBI): domain Bacteria; kingdom Pseudomonadati; phylum Pseudomonadota; class Gammaproteobacteria; order Alteromonadales; family Shewanellaceae; genus Shewanella; species Shewanella sp. 10N.286.51.B7. The sequence continues at coordinate 21,200 of NZ_MCUF01000063.1, read as the reverse complement.
TTCATTATGATTGGCAGGATTTTTCACTGCCACAGCGCCTTCTGGCACATCAGTGGCATTAAGTTGTTTGTTAGTAAACCAGTTATCAAGTGATTCTTTTAGTGGCGTGATCTCGTTGATGTTGGTTAAATCTAAACCTTTTGAATTATCACGATTTTCGCCATCTTCACTGTAATATAAAGCAATCGGTTTAAGGATTTGCTGATTGTATTTCTCTTTTAATCGCTGAGTTTTTTCTACTGGATCTTCAAGTAGTGACTCAACCGGTTTTGACTCATCAACAATGGCATTAACGAATGATGAGTTGGCACCGTTTTCCAATAAACGACGAACCAAATAAGCGAGTAAATCTTCATGGTGACCCACAGGCGCATAAATGCGGCATTGAATGTGTTCGCCACTGACGATTTGATCATAAAGTGAATCGCCCATGCCGTGTAAACACTGGAATTCGAAGCCTTCTTTATCATCACCAGCAAGCTCTACAATGGTGGCTGCTGTATAAGCATTATGAGTCGCAAACTGTGGATAAATAGTGTCTCTGTAGCCTAATAATTTATTGGCACAGGCATGGAATGACACATCAGTCGATGACTTACGGGTGAATACAGGGAAGTGACTATGGCCATCCTTTTGGGCATTCTTAATTTCGGTATCCCAATAGGCACCTTTGACTAAGCGCACCATCATTCTACGGCCAACACGCACCGTTAATTCACGTAGCCAATCAACCACAAAAATCGCGCGTTTTTGGTAAGCTTGTAAGGCAATACCAAAGCCGTTCCAACCCGCTAAGTCGTCGTCGCTAAATACGGCTTCGATAACATCAAGTGAGATATCTAATCGTTCTGATTCTTCAGCATCAACGGTCAAGCCAATGTTATACTTTTTGGCCTGTAAACATAGGGCTTTAAGCTTTGGCACTATTTCGTTCATCACTCGTGATTTATGGGTAAATTCGTAACGAGGATGAATAGCAGAAAGCTTTACAGAAATGCCAGGGACTTTTCTAGGATCATTTTTACCAGACGCTTGGGCTACTTTACCAATGGTTTCGATGGCGTCTTGGTACGATGCTAAATATCGGTTGGCATCGTCCATAGTACGAGCGCCTTCACCTAGCATGTCATAGGAATACACGTAACCTTGTTGCTCTTTTGTGGCAGCACGCTCAGTTGCTGCGACGATCGTTTCACCCATCACAAACTGCTTGCCCATGATTTTCATAGCGTAGTTCATTGATTTTCGAATGACGGGTTCGCCTAGGCGGCCAATGGTTTTCTTCAATAATCCAAAGCGATCTTTGGTACGTCTATCGGCATAATCTACCACTGAACCTGTGATTAATAAGCCCCATGAAGAAGCATTCACAAATAATGAATCACTGCTGCCTAAATGGTTGCTCCAATGGCCTTGGGAGATTTTGTCGCGAATAAGCACATCTTGGGTATGTTTATCAGGTACGCGTAAAAGTGCTTCTGCCAAGCACATCAATACCACGCCTTCTTCACTTGAAAGTGAATATTCATTAAGTAAGGCATCGATTGCACCATTGCCTGATTGATCTTGACGAATTTTCAAGACCATTTGGCGTGCGCGTTCCCACGCCTTACTTCGGGCGCTAACGTTAATTTCTGCTAGAGGGAGAATATGATCTACTGCGATGTTTTCATCTATACGATAAAAATCGCGAATTTTTTGACGGATTGGACAGTCAGAAATTAACTTACCTTCAAATAGCATGTGCTTGTCCCCAAAAATGAGTAAATATTGCGTCACCGGCAATTAAAATTATTCCAATAATTATTATTATAGTTGTCCGATAACAGCAGTTGAGTGCTGTTTCAATACGCTACTGAAACATTATTTATTTTTAGCAAATTATTTATTTATAAAGTGTGATTTACCTTCAATAATTCTAGGTGAGAATATCCTCCATCTTGCACTTCTGTGTCAATACTCATTTAGTCAAAAAGATGTAAAGTTTTTTAACGAATTTAACTTGTCGTTAACCTTTGTTGGCACTAATTCTTGCCCACCTAGCTAGAAGCAGTAATTTGCCTATTAACGTGACTTTTAAACTAAGATTTTAAATCCGTTTTTAATCGTCTGCTTTCTGGTAAAGCTCTACTCGATTTATCATTGTTTTGTTAGTGAGTTTATCGATGATTTTCGGTTACTTTTATTGTTATGTCTGTTTTAAACGACGCCTAGAGGTATAGGTGACACTGACACCGTTAATCAAACATCCTTGCTGCAGCATTTATTCATGAGTATATGATGGCTACACTTGAGCAAAGCGCCTGTATTGCCTACAATAGCGCTAGATTCTATTACTACAGAGCATGCTCATGAACGATACAACTTCACAACCCGCTTTACCTGATCGCCTTTCTGTTAATCCACGCAGCCCACATCATGTTGAAGCTGTTTTTGAAAATGACATTGGCATCAAAGTTAATGGCAAAGAACGTTTTGATGTTGAAGAGTACTGCATCAGTGAAGGTTGGGTTAAAGTGCCAGCAGGCAAGGCGTTAGATCGTCGCGGTCAACCTTTATTAATGACAGTTAAAGGCACAGTTGAAGCATTTTATCGTTAAGTAGTACGGTAAAATTTCGCATTTTAAAGGCTTAGTAATCATGACTAAGCCTTTTTTGTGTCTAACTCAATGGTGGGTTAGTTTGTCGCCTTATCAATTAATCAATTAATCAACCAGTTAATCAATCAACGGCTTGCTGAGGAATCAACAAAATATGACTACGGCTTCGCGCTAAAATAGCCTCCGCTGTATTGCCTATCACTCTGCCCATAATGCCTTGTCGCTGCACAGCGCCCATCACTAAATATTCGGCATTTAATCGACAGCTGAGTTCAAACAAACACATATCAGGGTTACCTGCCAAAATATGAACATGGTCTCTATCAATACCAATTTGTTCTATGGCTTGTTGATGCTTATCGTAAGCTTCTTTAATCAGTACGCGGCTATTTAATATATCCATATCGCGTAGTATTTTAGGAATTCTGATTACAAACCCAAGGTGCAACTCGTGACCTGTGACTTCTGCTAGACGGCGTGCTTGGTTAATCACCGCTTGATTGAGTGCTTTTTTAACGGGTTTGTTACTGCCCAAATCCACCGCCATTAAAATTGTCCCTGCTTTACTAAGCAGATTATGAGTTAACAGCATTAATGGTACTTTAGTGTGGCGGATCAGTTGCCAATCAGCAGGTAGAAAATAATCGGACTCATGGATAGCCTTTAACATCATCGCGTATTGCTGAGGTTTAGCCTGCTGGCAGGCATGCTCGGCTAAATCTTTACACCATGTGATGTTGAATGGGATCTTGGATGGGGTGTTGAAGGGCATATCCGTTGGAGTAATCTCAGCAGCTATGTCGCTGAGTTGTTGTTCTAGCTCTAGCTTCTGCGTAGCTAGAATTTGCTGGCGTACATCGGCGGCGATTCGTGGATTATAGTAGGCATCGCCGCTGAATGATTCGTAGCTATAGGCTGCTATTTCAGGCTGTAGATTCATTTTTTTAGCTAGCTCAATTCCCGCACTCACCGCATTGGCTTGTTGCTGATTTTTTTGAGCAATAATATATAGCTTATCCATGGCAACCTCCTGATATATTCCTTCATACATTACCTAAGTCAAATGTACCAAAACAGCTGATTTACTCCTTGATCTTTATCATTGATAAGCTCAATATTTAATCAAAGGAGCAGCGATTAGGAGGCGTGTATGACAGTAGAGCAGTTTATTATCGCGTTATGCTTAATTCTGCTTTGCGGTAAGGTTTTAGGGAGCATATTTGAGCGGCTTCAATTGCCTGCTGTCGTCGGTGAAATCCTAGCTGGACTGTTATTGGGACCTACATTTCTCAACATTGTCACGCCCAATGCGACACTGGCGGTGTTGGCTGAACTCGGGGTCATTTTACTGTTATTTTCCATTGGCTGCGAAACGTCAATTAAGCGTTTATCTCAAGCGGGATGGCGGGCTGCGCTAGTCGCTGTTTTGGGGATCGTCATTCCAATTATTATGATTGGAATCAGTAGCGCCTATTACCTGACGGATTCATATTTTACTGCGCTGTATTTAGGCTGTGCGTTAACAGCAACCAGCATCGGTATTTCATTACGGGTGCTAAGCCAAGCCCAGCAAGCACAAACTGACGTTGGTAATGTGATTTTAGGTGCTGCGGTGATTGATGATATCGCTGGCGTTATTTTGCTAAGTCTGTTGTTTAACTTTGCAAGCTTTGGAGAGTTTGATTTAGCCAGTTCGTTAATACTGACCGCCAAAGTACTGCTTTTTTTAATCTTAACACCGCCAGTGACACGGGGTTTGCTGTATCTGGCTCGAGCACTCAAACCCTTTGCTGATAAATCAGGTTATGAAGTGATCATCACCATGGTGTTGATTTGCCTATTTTCATGGTTAGCGCATTGGTTTGGTGCGCCTGCACTATTAGGTGGTTTTGCAGTGGGCTTAGCGTTAAGCCGGCAATTTACCTCACCGTTTAATCGCTATTTAGTGAACCCTTTTTCTTTTACTCACAAGATGGAAATATCCACTAAAACCATGGTCGATGTGTTTGCGCCGATATTTTTTGTATACGTGGGCATTCGTTTAGATTTAAGTCAGCTAGATTATAGCGCTGGCGGGATTATGCTGTTGGTTTGGCTTACGCTGCTAGCGATTTTAAGTAAATTGCTCGCAGGCTGGTTTGGCGGCAGAACATGGCAAGCCAAAGCTGTGGTAGGCAGCGCCATGATCCCAAGAGGTGAAGTGGGCTTAGTATTTTCAGAGCTTGGTTATCAAATGGGCATTATTGATAGTAAGTTATTTACTGAATTAGTGGTGATTATAGCGATCACCACTTTAGTAGGTCCGATGATGCTTAAATGGAGTATTAAACAACAGGTTAAGAAATTCCCCCAAGTTAAGCCGAATTAAGGGGTCTCCAGTTTGATTTATGCAGGTTATTGCTGGCTTTTTAAGTTGTGAACATCAGCTGTAAACAAAATTTGCCAATGTTAGCTCTCATTTAACAACAACATGACTTTTATTCATGTTGGAAGGCTGTAAAATCCGCGCCTTGTTTAATCACGAACCTAATACTCATCATGATCGATCTGGCCCTACTTCCTGTTTATCTAACCACTGTGGTTGCTTTGCTATTAATTCCTGGCCCAGACATGCTGTTGATTGCCAGCTCTAGCTTGAGCTATGGCCGTAAAGTGGGCGTGTACGCTAGCTTTGGTAACGCAACATCGGGGTTAATCTTAACCTTACTAGCGGCTATGGGCGTGTCAGCTCTGGTGGCAATGAACCCTTTTGCTTTAGAAGTATTAAGAGTATTGGGCGGTGCGTATTTACTCAAAATGGGCTGGGATTGTATGCGCAGCAGTGCGGCTGATGCGCCCGAAATTGAACAACAAAATAACTTAGCCAAATTATTGTATCGCCGAGCAGTAATGAGTAATTTGCTTAACCCTAAGGCGCTAATCTTCTTCGTGCTCTTTTTACCGCAATTTGTCTCTACTCAGCTTAGTGCTAGTTCAGGCGAGCAGATGTTAGCATTAGGCCTGCTGCTTAACGTAATGGGGTTATTATTCAATTTATTGCTGGTGGCATTAGTGGGAACCCTAGGTAAGCCACTGCTTAAAAATGATAAATTTAGAACTTACCAAAATAAGTTTATGGGGCTGATATTTTTTGCCTTAGCGATTTGGTTACTGGCTTCACAGGTGCAAAGTATTGCTTAATTGAATGGGTTAAGCTTAAAGCTTTAGGTTAAAGACTGTAGATTAAAG
>NZ_MCUF01000063.1:0-14581 GCF_002873615.1 Shewanella sp. 10N.286.51.B7 | reverse complement strand
AAGACTGTAGATTAAAGACTTTAGATTAAAGTGTTTAATTAAAGCTATTGTGAGAATCGCCAAAAGTGGTTCTCATTTAGCCTTAACTAGAGCCTTAACTAGAACCTAAAATAGAGTCTAGTTCAGCGATAATATCGGGAGGGTTCACTTCATCATTATCCTTGAATAAGCTCTTTTGTAAAAAGTCATTTCCCCCTCATTTATCTGCGCATTTTTCTGTTCACTACTCTTTTTACTACTATTTTCAGTTCACTAGTCTGTTCATTTTTCATCATTGATCTCAACAAACATATTCATCGTGCTATTGGCGAGATAAGCCATTTTATGCTCATTGTGCTGGCAATAGTCTTGCAAAATACGCACGTAAATTGAATCACTTAGTTTATAACACGCCTTGGCGCTTAATTAGGCTCTAACGCACCAAAAATGCGTGCTGACGACTGTACACTCGCTGCGCTTGAGGATAATCTGGTTAGTAATATAAGGTCATTGTTTTGGCCTTTGATACCAGGATGAGATTATCGATGAAGTTATTCAATGTTAAACAGTTAATGAATCATTCATCTCGCTCGAAGCAAATTATTACAGTGTTAGTTAAATATGGTTTGGCTAATTGGATAAGAGAAGAGAACCCCGCTTTTATTAAAAGTGTATTCGTTAATGAAAATGGCCAACAACTCGCCTCGCTTTCTGTTGCTGTTCGTTTGCGTTTGGCTTTTAGTGAATTAGGTACAGCATTTATCAAGCTGGGCCAGATATTGAGTACCAGAGCAGACTTGGTCGGCCAAGACATTGCCGAAGAGCTGACTAAACTTCAAGCCGGCACTCCAGCAGATCCAGAAGCTGAAATTAAGAAAACCATTGAAGCTGAGTTTGGTATACCTTTCGAGCAATTATTCATCGATTTTAATTTCACTCCATTAGCATCAGCCTCTGTAGGCCAAGTGCATATTGCGACCACTCAAGACGGTGATGAAGTGGTCGTCAAAGTACAACATGCAGGAATTGAAGATAAGATTCTGGCAGATGTAGAAATCCTTAAGATGTTAGCTTCACTTGTTGAGCAATATCATGAAGAGCTCAGACTGTATCAGCCTACCAGCTTGATTTTAGAGTTTACTAAGTCATTACTGAATGAACTCGACTACGTTAAAGAAGCGCGTAGCATGCAAAAAGCCAGTCAGTTTTTTGAAGCCAACCCGCACGTTCATATTCCCGATGTTTATCAGCAGTTATCCAGTAAACGAGTGTTGGTTATGGAGCGCTTAAAAGGCTTTAGTATTGCCGACAAAACTGCATTGGAGCAGGGACAATATGACACCAGTAAGATTGCTGATGTGGGCATTAAAGTCTATTTAGATATGATTTTTGAGTTAGGTTTTTTCCATGCAGATCCTCACCCAGGCAATATCTGGGTACTTGAAGATAATCGTCTTGGGGTACTGGATTGGGGAATGACAGCAAGGCTGAGCAAAGACATGCAGCAACGATTTCAGGAGTTATTGCTTGCATTGGCAGATAAAGACCCGAAAGAGCTTACTTACCATGTCATTAGACTATGTCAGAGCCAGCCGCAGCTAGATCATGAACTACTTGAGAAAGATATAAGCGAGTTTGTGCATGACTACCTTGAGGTGGACATGAAACAAGTCTCCATCGTAGATGTGTTAAACGAATTTATTCGGATTATTAAACAGCATAGGTTGGTGATCCCTACAGAAGTGTCGATGCTGTTTCGCGTGTTAATTATGCTTGAAGGCTCATCGAAATTATTAAGCAGTAATAAAAGCGTTGGCGATGCGATAAGACCGTATGCGATTAAAATAAAATTAGCGCAGTTGTCTCCACTACATGCATTAAAACAAGCGCAAACCATTTCGACTCGTTGGCAGCGGGTGATCAATGGTTTACCTGATGAAATCGACAAATTAACCCATCAAATCAGCAGTGGTCACTTTGACGTAAACCTTAATCATCGCAACCTTGATACCATTATCAATCGCTTAGTTTTTGGGGTGTTAAGTGGCGCGATTTTCTTAGGCGGTTGTATGCTATTGAGCAGTAACGTACCCCCTTTATATGAGGGGATTTCTATACTGGGCACAGGAATCACTGCCATTGGTAGTTTTCTTGTTGGTAAGTTATTACTGGCTATTGGCCGTTCAGGCAGTTTATCTAAATAATGGATTATTAGAGTTTATTAGGAGCTTATTTATGCCTGCGAGAAATCAATCCATTATTTATTTAATGGCGATCAATGCGGTTATTTTTATCTTAAGTGAGTTCGTAAATGTGACCGAATTACAGTCGCTGGCGTTGTACTTTCCGCTTAACGATCAATTTCAGATTTGGCAGCCTTTTACGCATATGTTCATGCACGGCAGCATTGCTCATATTCTGTTTAATATGTTTGCATTGTGGTCTTTTGGCACACCGTTAGAGCAAACTTGGCAAACACCTAAGTTCTTATTGTTTTATTTTGCGACTGGAATAGGCGCAGCGGCGATATACACCCTTGCTAATTATTATCAGTTCAACATGATTATTAATGAGATCATGGCGCTGGGTTATGGCAGCTCACATATCGACGCGATTTTATCTCAGGGTATGGCGGATCAAAATTTGATTACTGCACTCGGTAAAGATCGGTTAATCGAGCTAATGGCCATTTATCATACCCCAGCAGTAGGGGCGTCAGGAGCTATTTATGGAGTGTTAGTGGCTTTTGCAATGCAATATCCAAATGCGAAATTATCACTGATATTCTTGCCGGTACCGATTAGTGCTAAGTACTTTGTTCCATTGATTATTTTAGGTGATTTATTCTTTGGCGTGACAAAGTATTCTATCGGTAATATTGCTCATTTTGCCCATGTCGGTGGTGCACTAACCGCCTTAATTATCATGTTGGTGGTTAAAAATACCCAAAGGAACTTTAAGGTTCGTTAGTGGCTTTTAAGCGGCTTTCAAACTCTGCCACAGGTGAATCAAAGTATTTAATAATCAAAAACACGGCAATTGCCGTGTTTTTTGTTTATTGATGAGGCCAGCTGTTAACCATGATAGTTAACTATGAAATTTAACCGTGGCGATTAAGCGGCTTTGACATCTAAAATATGCGTCATCAAATATTCAGCATCTTTGTAAACACCGCCGAGGGTGGCAGAGCCCCGTGTGTATAGCCAAGGTAAGCCAATAAAATAAAGTCCTTCAACATCACTACTGACGCCACGATAATTGCTCGGGTAGTTCATTTCATCAAATGAAATCCCATCAATCCAAAAAAAGTTAGGTTTGAAGCCTGTCGCCCAAATAATATTTTTAATACTACTGACACTGCCTTTTTGGAAGGTGATATGAGACTCATCAGCCGACAAGGTTCTGCCCATATGAATCACATTATCTTTAGCAAGTAGTGACTTAACATCTGTACCAATAACAGGCTGCACGCCTTTACTGAGCCATTTGCCGACTTTGCTATAACGAGACACAGACAAAAAGCCGATTTTACTGAACCACCACCAGAGTGTTTTACCTAAAAATGTTTGTGGAATAGCGGCAATTTTATCGGTGCCAGAAAAGTGCACTGTGCGGCCTGTCTCAGCTATTTCAGATAAAATCTGTACCCCAGAATCTCCCGCACCTACGACTAAGCAATCACCATCCTGCAGTTGTGATGGGTTCTTATAGTTTTCACTGTGCAACTGGGTGACATTATCGGCAATATCAAGATGACATGGTGGGGTATAAGGGGTATGGAACGGGCCTGTGGCTACGATTACTTGCTTAGCTTGGTATTGGCTTGAACCTGTAATGACTTCGAAAATGCCGTTCACTTTTTTAACTGATGTGACTTTTTGATTGAACTCAATTGGTATCTTAAATTGCTCGACATAGCTTTTAAGGTATTCGGCCACTTCATATTTATTAGGGTAATAGCCCTTAGGGAAGGGAAACTTCATCCCAGGAAGATGGTTGTACTCAGTAGGAGTGAATAAGGTTAACGAGTCCCATCTTTTAAGCCAAGGAGCGCCGATATGTTCATTGGCATCTAGTACTAAGTAATCTTTATTATTGTTGGATAAGTTATAAGCCATAGACAAGCCAGACTGGCCTGCGCCAATGATGATAAATTCTTTCATGGATCCCAAATGAGTACATATCGAAAATTATGCGCGCTATTGTAACAGAAGCGCTGCTTAGTCATGGGATATTACTGAAATGGAGTTACTGGGTGGGTGTAAACCTGGTGGCTAGCATACTCTTATTACCTTGTTATCAATCTCTTATCACACCGGTTTTAGCCATAAAAAAACACGGTCGTTAACCGTGTTTTATTTAGCTATCAACAAGTACTTTCAGCAAATGCCTTGAAAAAGAGCCTTATTATCAAATCAGTTTAACAACGGCTATTTAAAAGCAGCGATTTCTTGCTCAACGGCATCTACTACCGCATGTGGGCTACTGATGTATTTTGAATGGTCGATAAAAATTGCGTTGTCGCCTACGGTCATCACCATTGCAGGGAAGTTTTTAGTACCGATCATTTGCTGAATTTCTTCGATGCTTTCTAGCACGTACTCTGCATCCATATTCAGCTCATCTCTGAATATTTTGTTAGATGGAGACAATTTAAATTTCTCTACAATGTCCATGAAATCATGCTTAGTATTTAATGGATTGCCTTCAATAAAGTGTGCTCTTTGCAGGGCATTTAGCACTGGTAGCTGTTTGTCAGCTTGCTTGCTTTGCATCCAACCCATTAAGTTGGCGGTCTTGATTGAGCTTTTAGGACTGTTTGCATAGCGGATATAATCTCGACCAAACTTCAGTCCACTGGCTCTTTCTGCCGCTTCCATTTGTTCTTCGCCCGCGCTGTCTTTACCCATGTAATGGGCAGCATGTAATAGATGTACCTGCATCTTTGGGTAGGCTTCTTGTAATGCATTTGCTATTGGCGTTGCCGCATAGCTCCAAGGACAATGTGAGTCGTAGATAAAGTAAAGCTCGGTGGTCATGGGGTTAATTCTTGATTGAGTATCGATAAAACGATCCTAAATACTTTATTAGCATTATTCAATCTTTGTCTGTTATTCGCGAGATGTTTACAGAGGAATAAAAAATGCCTGCCAGCGGGGAACTGGCAGACATAAGGCTAATCATTAGCATTAACCATTAGACTCAGTGATTATCGTTAATCATGAATTATTGAAACGAGAGTTCCCAAGCATTGATGGTTCCTATATCTCGTCTTGCGCTATCAACTGCTTTAAGTCTCCAATCACCGGCAGACTCAATGCCAGTCATATTGACTGTGTATGTTTTAACAATATCGTTTGCACTGCCACCAGTATTGTCATGTAATACGGCAACTTGACCAGTTGGGCTAGATAGCTCAACTTTTAAATCGCCAATGTATGTATGACTAATATTAACACTCACAGTAATTTCACCAGAATCGCCAGTACGCGCAGCAGATAATGTGCTGCTTACACCGGCAGCGCTGTTATCAGGAATACTGTAACTGGTGTTATTAGAGTAAGTGGCTGCGCCACCAGTGCCACCGCCTGTACCACCACCAGATGCTTCAGTGTAATTAGCGACTAAACTCACGCCACTAAATGCGCTGTAACCACGTACCATCACATGGTAAATACCAGTTTGTGCCGTTGCTATCGGGCAAGATTCTGCATTACCGCCTTTCCAAGGGCGACAGTCATAACTGCTAGCGGTTGGGGCTGCGCCATATAGAACATACAAATCGGCATCGCCGCTGCCACTACTCATAGTAAAGCTTAAATCTGTTGCGCCAGCAGGCACATCAATTGAGAAGAAAAGCTCGTCGTTGGTGCCGCCACTCAAATTAGCCTTAGCAACACCATTGACCAATTCGTCATCACCAACACCTGTGCCCGGATCAGTAGGCCCAGTACAAGATGCATCTAGGTAAGTTTTGGCTGCCTGCGCATCAACTAAACCATAACCAGTTTGGTTATCGCGCCCAGCTATTGTTAAATCTTCAGCGGTTGCATTAAGTGCTGCGCGAATTTGAGCTGCACTACATTCTGGATGATGACTCCATATTAAAGTAGCTACACCCGAAACATGGGGGGTCGCCATCGAGGTGCCATTGTAATATTCGTAATCTTCATTATCGGTATTGGTTACAGTAACAGAAGAGCCGATTTGATTACGTAATGCTAGCCCCGTAGCGCGGTCAACTGACACTGATACAATAGGCGCTTCGTTATTACTGTCTACCAAGAAAGGATTTTGAAGCCCAGGTAAGTCGGTATTACTGTAGACAATCGATGCACTTGCACCAGCTGCCTCACAAGCTTTAACAGCATCAATATCTGGGTAGGTACTACCTTGGTTACCAACACGCTCAACTAAACAAATTTTATTGTTCATGTTGCCACAGTTAAAGCTACTACCATTGACCGAACATTCTGCTAATGCACCAGTAGCTGTGCCGATAAATGGTGTGCTGACATGACTTGAACCTGACAATACGTAGCGATTATGGGGCACAATACCATTATCAAAATATGACTGGCCATTAATAGTGATATCCGCTAAACGGCCTTCTCCGCGGGTGACGGTTGATAGAATGGCTTCACCTGGACCTGAAATTTCCACTTGCGCTGTGTATTGTGAAAACGCTGCGTGGTCTTTATTGCTATCCACAGCGGCAACAGACATAACTGAATCGTATGATGCTGGGTAACTGAGGGTACTGTTACCATCATTACCGGCAGCGGCAATCAATAACACACCGTTATTTTCATGGGCAGCGAGGGCATTTCTTTCAGTGTTACTTGAACCCGAACCACCTAAACTCATAGTGACGACATCGGCATTATTGTTGACACAAGTGTCCACTGCAGCGACAAGATCTGAAGAGTAGCCCCAGCCAGAAGCATTGAATACTTTAATAACATGAATATTGGCGTTTTGATTGGGCATTACACCCACAACGCCTTCGTTATTGGCGATAGCGGCGATAGTACCAGCAACATGAGTACCATGGGCATTGCCGGCACCTGGTTCATACCAGTTATTGGTACCTGAGTTATTTGAGCCTGTTACGTTGTTGGCATTCAGATCGTTGTGTCCTAAATCATAACCCGAATCAATAATACAAATGGTACGGTTGCCAGCTTGACTATCACTGACTGAAGTTGCGCCAACATAGGTCTGCCCCCAAGGCGTGGTTTCATTCAATAATCGACGTTGGACATCTTCTTCAACGTAATCAACATCAGCTCGGTATCTTAATGCTTGTAAATTTTTGCTATCGAGCTTTACGCTATAGCTATTACTGCGGCCAATACGTTTCATTTCTTTTGCTGCAACGCTATTCATTGCACGAAAATGTGAAAATACTTCATTGCTTCTTGGCTCATATTGCGCATCGTCAATCGCATCAGCAGTAGCTGTAGAAAACCCTGCTGATGCAGCATTGGCATTCTTGAATTTTACTATATAGCGTTTTGGGAGTGGGTCCTGTTGGTCTAGTTGTATTGCATTACTATGCAAGTTTGGTGTGAAAGAGGGTGCAGCGTTGATACTGTTAGAGATCGAAAGTGCCAGTACTGACACTCCTAGTACAGTTGTTACTTTGTTTTTAGTCATAACTATTTCCATGTTATTCAGAGTAAAAAATTGTTTTTTATTATTTTTACAGCGCAAAAATCTATTTTTGATGCCCTGTTGCGATCAATCTATCTTTAGTTGTTATATTTGTAAAATAAATGTAAATAAATATTCTTTTGTAAATTGAGCTTGGTAAGTCACGCATAAACATGAATAAATATTCTTATAAAGGTGACTTTGTTGCTATCTGAGGTCGCGGGTATGATTTTATATTCAGTGTGATGCGTTATTTATTTCACAGTGGCTAGGCTCAAAGCTTGGAGAGATAAAATGATAAGTGTTATTAAACTTATGATTTAACGGTATAAAAAATATTTTTTCATTTTTTAATTTATTTTTAAATTTACATTAGCGTCTATACAGGGGCATAGCTAAGAGTGATATCGGTTTAGAAATGGATGATTGGGCAATGGTTATCATGATTTATACAACTTGGTTTGAACGTAATAACTAAAAGTGTGGTTACTGCTAGGGCATGTTGATATTTCAAGGTTGTATTGCAGCAAATTATTGCTCATTTAGAAAAATGTGGTGTCGTTAAGCTACATAAAAAGCCGATAACGTCGTAAAAATGGACAACAAACGCAGCCTTCAAGGGTTGGCTAAAAACGGATTCGGCATTATTGAGGGATTTTTTGCGAATAAAGAGTGTTTAGATTGCAAGGCTGCAATTCACTCGCCGCATTTAATCCGTTTTTATCTCGAACGAAATTTAATTAGCAAAGGTCAACACGGCCTAGGTGACATAAGAGAAAAGGGTAAACAAGGGGAATCGCTGCTACAGCATAAACACTAAAAACGAGTGTCAAAGTTGGCTTATTACAACGGATTATTTCTTATTCGCAGAGTTTAATTCCTATCGTCAATTAAAATGTAAATTAAAACTGACGCTTAAGTATTCGCAGTGTTAGTCAGGCATTCATTGACGTGATAGGTTATTTAGTTGGTGTTTTAATCAATTAATATTGATTAAAAACTCGCATATTTTAACCGAATTAGGTCACAAAAGGAGTTTGTTCATGGGCTGCCCACTTGGTCATAAGTCTGCAAAGCAGACTGATAACAATAAAAATAATGAGACCAAAGCTAATTATAGAGAGCTTGAGGAAGGCATTCATCGAGATTTTAAAGATGATATGTCCTATGGCGATTACCTGAATCTTGAGAAGATTTTATCGGCGCAGCAACCACTATCTGAAGAACATGATGAAATGCTATTTATTGTTATCCACCAAGCCAGTGAGCTTTGGTTAAAACTGGCTGGACACGAGCTAACGTGTGCGATTGATAACATTAAGTCTGGCGATTTTGGTCATGCCTTTAAAGTGATTTCTCGGGTTAAACAAATTCTGAATCAACTCACTCAATCATGGAATATTCTCGCCACATTAACCCCAGTTGATTACCTTAAATTTCGTGATGCATTAGGCCACTCATCGGGTTTTCAGTCTTACGGTTATCGTAAAATTGAGTTTTTACTAGGTAATAAAAATGCTGATTTACTGGAGGTTCATAAAGCCAATCCAGCAGTTTACATCGAGTTAAATCAGCTGTTACACGCACCGAGCTTATACGATGTCAGCATTAAGGTATTACATCAGAAAGGCCTAATTGATGATGAGTCAGTGCTAGCTAGAGATGTCAGCCAACCTTATCAAAGTCATCAAGCTGTTCTACAAGCATGGATTAATGTTTACCAAGATGCAGATGAGCATTTTGAACTATACGAGTTAGCTGAAAAGCTGGTGGATATTGAAGATAGTTTTCAGCAATGGCGCTTTAAACATATGTACACAGTACAGCGAATTATTGGTAACAAAGCCGGAACTGGTGGTTCTTCAGGAGTTGAGTTCTTGAAAAAGTCATTGGATATCAGTTTTTTCCCTGAGTTGTTTGAGCTACGCACTCACTTATAGCACTGATAGGAAGTGGCCAACTTCTTCGCCCATTATTTGATTTAAGAGATTAACGTTATGACAACGCATTTAGCCGAAAACCTACAAGCTCATTATTGTGCATTTAATGTAGCTAAGCGTATTTTACTGTCTGGTCATTCACATCAAGCGTGGCCAGATGTGGCCAAACAAGGCATGTTAGAGTGCTATGACGATGCGGCAAAACACATAGATGATAAGTGGTGCATAGCATTAGCGAAAGCTGACAGCGTAAGAGATTTTTATCGCAGCTTGATGGGGGAGCCAGATGGCCAAATAGCCTTAGGCTCATCAACTCATGAACTGATTTTACGGTTTTTATCGGATCTTAACTACGTTAAAACCAAGCAAAATAGACCGTTAAAAATCGTCACCACAGATGGAGAGTTTCATTCTTTAAGACGCCAACTACAACGTTTACAAGAGCTTAATTGTACCATTGAAATCGTGCCTGTTCATCCAAGTGAGACGTTAGCGCAAAGAGTGATTGATAAGATAGATGCTGATACCGATGCAGTGATGTTATCGGCAGTTTTCTTTAACACCAGTGAGATTTTCTATGACGTTGGTTTAGTCGCTAAAGCGGCTGAATCATTAAACGTGCCTTGCCTAGTGGATGCCTATCATGCATTAAATGTGGTGCCATTTAATTTACAACACTGGCAGATTGAATCAGCATTTGTGGTCGGTGGTGGTTACAAATACTGCCAAGCGGGTGAAGGTAATTGCATGATGCGGATCCCTGCTAGTTATCAAGGCAGTCCAATTATTACAGGGTGGTACGCTGAGTTCGATGTGTTAGACCAAGCACCTGGTAAAGTGGGGTATGGTTTGGGGCAATCTGCTTTTGCTGGTTCGACATATGATCCTGTCAGCCATTATCGCGCCGTAGCTGTGTTTGATTTTTTTAAACAGAAGCAGTTAACTGACCAAGTTTTAAGAGAGATAAATCAAGCTCAAATTAAACGTTTATGGCAAGGTATTGCAGCGATAGGTGAAGACAAATTAGGTCTGAGATTACCGTCTCACGATGTGCAAGCCAATGGTGGATTTTTATCTTTGACTACAGATAAAGCTGGTGATTGGGTTAAACAGTTAGGCGAGAGTCACTTGCTTTGTGATAGTCGAGGTAACCAACTAAGGTTTGGCCCTGCGCCTTATGTGACAAATACGCAGGTTGATCAGGCACTGAATATTATTGAAGATACTTCGAAGTTGATTCATCGCTAATCAGTATTAGTGGTATAGATAGTGATGATTGAATAAGCGAACCCTTGGGTTCGCTTTATTGTTTGACAGTGGGAGGCAAGCGGGCTTTCAGTGCGATATCTCTTGATGCGTAAGCTTGTTTAGCTTACGCCAGTTTAACTTAGACCAGTTTAGCTTATACCAGTTTAACTTATACCAGTTTAGCTTATACCAGTTTAACTTATACCAGTTTAACTTAAGCTTGCTAACTCATGCCTTTACAGATTATGCATCAGGATCGGGCGCTCGCATGCGATCCCACCATTCACTATCAGCATCAATTTGGCCGTTCTCATCGATAGCTGGATAAGGGATTTGTTTTCTACGACAGGCTTTGGCGTATATAGGATGGCCTTGTTCAAACAACTTAGTTTGGCAGTATTGGTGATCAAGTTGTCTGTTGTTATACATACCGGCTTGTTCACGTTGTCTTTGTGCTTCGTACATGATTAATGCACCAGCAACCGAGACATTCAATGATTGCACCATGCCCACCATCGGAATAATAATGTGTTGATCGGCAGCTGCAATAGCTTCAGGACTGACACCATCACGTTCATTACCGAGCACAATCACTGTGGGTTTGGTGTAATCCACTTCACGAAAATCTACCGCAGTATCAGAAAAAGTCGTCGCAAGAATTTGCATTCCCTTAGCTTTAAATTGTTCGTGAGCTTCAGTAAACGTTTGATGCTTTATCGTGTTAACCCAGCGATGACTTCCTGATGAGGTATTACCTGATACCCATAGGGTTTCTTCAGGCATAACCGCATGAACTTGATGAATACCAACACTATCAGCAGTACGTACTGTCGCAGCAATATTATTGGTTTTATGGACTTTATCGAGACAAACCGTGAGGTCGACTTGGCGATTATCAAGCATTTCGTTGATGCGGGCTAAACGTTCTGGCGTCATGGGGTTAATTCTGCTTCTTTAAAAAATGGGTTAAATCGTTATCTGGTATTTTGCGCAGCGATTATAACGCTAAAATAGCACTAAACTCGACTAGTATGTCTGAAGAGATGGAATTGGAGTTGAGTCGCTATTTGATATTAATGATGTGTGATTTTTTAGTATTGCTAAAGGTAAAACGAGCAAGGCCAAAGGCACTTGCTCGCTGTTTTCATCAAAATCCCAAGATTGTTACTCTTTTTCGATGATCAGTTTTCTGTGTGGGAAAGGAATTTCAATACCTGCTTCATCCAGTGCTTTCTTGATTTGCTCAGGGATTGAATACAGGATGTCGAAGTAATGCTCGCCATGACAGAATGGACGGACTAAGAAGTCCACTGAGCTGTCATTTAAGGTTTCAACTTCTACAAATGGTGCCGGATCTTTCAAAATATGCGGATGAGCGGCAAGTACAGCATCAATCACTTTTCTTACTTCATCGGTGTTTTCTTTGTAAGCCACACCAAAGTGCATATCCACACCGCGAATATCATGGAATGAGTGATTGACGATTTGTGCGCCCCAAATTTGGCTGTTCGGTACAATAATATGCTGATTATCGAAAGTTCTTAAAATGGTAGTGAATAGGTCAATCTCTTGCACATTACCAAAACGATCTGCAGCACTAATAAAATCACCGACTTTATATGGACGGAATAGCAATAGCATTACACCAGCAGCAAGGTTAGATAATGTTCCTTGTAACGCTAAACCAACCGCTAAGCCAGCAGCACCCAACAAGGCAACGATTGAAGCGGTTTGCACACCAAAGCGATTTAATACCGCAATCGCAACAAACGCGAGAATGATGTATTTAGCAACACTGCCTAAAAAACGGAATAAAGTATTGTCGAGCTTATCGTACTTTTCACCAATTTTATTAATGATTGCACTGGCTTTATTCGCGATATAAAGGCCAACGATCAGTATTAATGCGGCGAGTAGTACATTGATGCCAACATCTATAATTAATGGTAGGTATTGATTGATATCGATTTGATCTACGTAATCTTGCATTATGCCTCCTGCATATAAGGGATTCTTGCCTTAGGGCTAACAAACATTATCTCGTTAGTGACAACGATTCAGTCAATGAAAGTTAAATTCATTGGGATTGAGTGACATAAGTGTATTGTTATCGAATTTAGCTTAGCACAATCAACAACTAAGTGTGATGAAAGTCTCATTATTAATGCTAATGAAGGGCTTGTTTTACTTGAGTTATTTAGGACTTATTTGACCAGAAATTGTAAATCGACATTATTGGCAAACTAATTGATGTACTAGAAGGTTAAGATTGGCATCAGACAGAGCTAAAAGCTTATTTTACAAGTAAGTCATTGAATTATATCGGTAGGTATTTTAGTCAGAGTTTTAGTGCTTAAGCTAAAACTCTGATATTTAGCGTGGTGACTGCTGCTTTGCACTTTGTTGTTTTGATTTTCTAGAAAACCGAAACAACATCGCAATTGTTGCAGAGATCATTAAACTTAAGCTCACGACTAAAAAGGCTTTATTTAATGTTTCCTGATGATTACTCAGCATCGGGTTATTCATCACCCATTGACCTATAAATAACAGCACCGCGCTCCAGATCATTGCGCTGGTAAAACTCATCAACACTGCGCGTTTAACGCCAAGCTCTCTAATACCCATCAGCATAGGCGTTAACACTCTAACAAACGGGATAAAACGCGAGATAAATAGGGCTAAAAAGCCGTACTTTTCTAATAAGTTAGACGCTCTTTGTAGTGTATTGTCTGGCAGACCGTTTTCAATTTTAGTCACAATGGGGTGATGAGACAGCCACCTTCCTTGAATATAGGCGATGCAAGATCCTAACCCGGCACTAAAGGTTAATAATAGAAAGGCATGTTGAAGTTCTACAACGCCTAAACCCACTAAGCTACCTACAAATAACACAAGTCCATCACCGGGAAGAGGTAAAAAGACAAAGCTAGATTCAAGAAACAAAATGAGCGCTAATATCAACATTAGGTGATAGATTGTGACTGTTTCCAATAAGACATCAAAATCTTGATGCCAAATAGAAAGCATTACATCAAACATTGTATCTCCTCTAAGCAGAGTAAAGTGTTGTTAAATTGAAAGATCAGCAAGTCGTTATTCCGTAATTCAACGATAGATTAGCATTTCATTAAATCTAGCTTCATTAATTAATGCCCATCCTTGTACCTCAGCGTAAATATTTGTTAAATAATTTGTCTGTCGAATCTTATTTGTTTAAAATTTTGATTTATTTACAGGAGGGGTTTAACAGGAATCTTGATAATTTCTCTAAGCTGACTTACGCAAAGTATATTGTTGTTTGGTAATTTATCCTGCTGACTTTGTTGATCATCTATCTTGATGATTATATTGGCAATCTATCCCGATGGCTTTGTTGGTTGTCTCTCTAAGTGATGGCTGCATGGCATAAGTCGATAGCATGGGCACAGGCAATGAGGTTGTAACTCATATAATCAGTTGAAGAGCGTTTAATGAATTTCAATTTTCAGAACAATTAATACAAATGATGAAGTTGAAGCTTATAGCTAATGTTAAATAGGCTTAATAGCCAATGATTTAATTTTTAAAGCTTGTGGGATTAATTTTTATTACTAACTTTGATTGCTAGCGTATATAGGCACCTTTTGATTTGATGCATTCTAAATTAGTTTATGTTTGATTACCTTCTGTTTAATTACCTTCTGTTTAATTAGTTTTTTCGTGTGAATGTGTTTATATATTTATTCTTCAGGTTTTTATTTTAATAATAATATTGC